>JAOPXF010000138.1 GCA_025965295.1 Nocardioides sp. | reverse complement strand
GCGGCCGCGGCGGCGCGGGTGTCCTCGGCCTGCCCGGTCGCGACGTCGGCGACGGTGGCCGCGGCGCGGTAGGCGTCGTAGCGGTCGTCGAGGGCGGCCTCGGCGGTGTGCATGGTGGTGGTGCGGTCGATGACGGTGGCGATGCCGTCGGACTGGGCGATCGCGTTCAGCGCGGTCAGGCCGGGGGCCATCTCGTACGACGCGACGAGCGCGTCGCCGTACGCCTGACGCTGGCGCTCCACGTCGGTGGCCGCGATGTCCGAGCGACGCTGGGCGTCGCGAGCGGCGGCCCTGGCCTGCTGGGCCTCCCACCTCGCGCCGTTGTAGGCCTCGGCGGCGTGGTCGGCGGCGACGGCGGACGCCTGGAGGCGCTGGTTGGCGAGGACGAGCTGGGCGCGGACCCCGGCGACGTCGTCGGCCTTGTCCTGCACCGCCGCCCGGGCCTCGTGCACGTCCTTCTTCGACGGCACGGGGTCGCCGTCGGCGAACGAGACCCCGGTGGCGACGCTCCCGACGATCAGGGTCACGACCATGGCCGTGGCCGTCGCCGAGGCGATCCGCAGTGCTCGCACGTCAGTCCTCTCGTGACCGTCCCGGCCGCCCCATGCGGCCGGTTCCGGCGATGTCAGGCGACTTCTGTCACGCCCGACACTCGGAGCACGCTAGTGCTCATCAGTCCCAAAGGGAACAATTTTCCCACTTTTCTTGCGCCACCGGCGTGTCGGCTTGACGAACTACAAGGATGTAATTCACGTGGCGTGCTCAACGGGCCCCTGGGGCGAGGCCGCGCGGGAGTTTCATCGGCCGGCCGACAGAGCTCACGGCGGGACGGTGAAGCTTCGTCGTCCAAGCGCCAGTTTCATCGGCCGGCCGACGAAACTGTCGCGACCGCTCCCGGCGCTCGCGAGCGGGGTCAGGCGTCCTGGTCGACGGGGATGGCCGACGTGGTGGTCGTCGGGTGCGAGGCGAGCCCGTGCTTCTCGAACTTCTGACCGCTGGCGAGACCGCCGATGTAGAAGGAGACGAACGCGATCATGATGCCGGCGACGTCGTCGGCGATGTAGTGCCAGCCGAAGTAGAGGGTGGCGACGACCGTGCAGCCGAAGTTGACCCAGAAGACCCACTTGAGGACCTTCGAGCGGAGCGTGAACTGGACCATCAGGGCGACCAGCAGCGTGATCGCACAGTGCAGGCTCGCGAAGCCGGCGACCGACTGAACGACGTCCTCGACGCCGCCTTGCACCACGGCATTCCTGGTGTTCTGCAGCGACTTCATGAGGGCCGCGGTCGGGGTGTCCGGGAGGTCGCCGTAGATGTAGCTGTAGGCGATGCCCGGGCCGAGCGTGGGCAGCGCGTAGTAGGACAGCGTGCCGAGCGACCAGGCGATGCACTGAGAGGTGGCGAACCAGTAGCCGTAGCTCATGTTGCGCGACCAGACCAGCCACGCGGTCAGCGCCAGCGGCACGAGCGGGAGGAACCACAGGTAGACGTAGGACAGGAAGTAGGCCATGAAGCCGGTGCCGAACACGTCGTGCATGAGCAGGCCCGGCTCATGGCCGAACATCAGCATCCGGTCCATCAGGTGCAGGGTGCGGTCGTACTTGGTGTCGTTGAGCACGAACGGCAGGAACGACTTGAGGTTCCGGTAGCTGACGTAGGTGCTGTAGAAGCAGAGGACGCCCAGCACGACGAGCGTGATCCGCTCACGGGTCCAGTGGGTGCGCACGCGGGTGCGGAAGATCGCCGGCATCTCGCGCGGCCTCATCTTCGACTGCCACAGCGTGCGCGGCACCAGGTCGACGGCGAAGGCCGCCGCGATCAGCATCGGGAGCCGCGCCCAGGAGGGGCCGAGGAAGCCGTCGGGGTCGGCCAGGCTCTTGCCGGTGCCCACGGCCGCCAGGATCGCCAGCACACCCATGACAGCGGCGATCCCGACGAGGAGGGCATAGGCACGGCGATACACGCCCGCCAGTGTAGGGAGGGCGGCCGACGGTCATCCGGCTGGGACCGGGTGGCCGATCAATGGGCGGGGATCACGGCGAGCCGGGTCGGGTCGGCCGCGAGCCGGACCCGCTCCCCCGGCCCCGGGTGTACGTCGAGCGGCGCCACCGCGTCGATCTCGCCCACCCCGTCGACGTCGACGACGAGCCGGACCTGGTCGGGCGTGGCGCGGCTCGAGACGACGGTGCCGGGCAGCCGGCCCCCGGTGGCGACCGCCAGCGCCGACCGGCGTACGGCGACCGCCGGTGCCCCGGCCAGCCCGGCGGCGACCAGGACGGCTGCCGCGGCCTCTCCACGGAGCACCCGGGCGTAGCCGAGGAACAGTGCCGTGTCCGGGTCGGCCGGTGCGCGCCAGACGTCGCCGATCACGCCCTCCTGCACGACCCGGCCGTCCTGCATGACCGCCAGCCGGTCGGCGACCGTGAACGCCTCCTCGTGGTCGTGCGTCACCATCAGCGCGGTGGTCCCGGCCGCGCGCAGGATCTCGCGGAGCTCGCCCGCGAGCCGCTCGCGGAGCCCGGCGTCCAG
>JAOPXF010000121.1 GCA_025965295.1 Nocardioides sp. | reverse complement strand
GACGGTCCGCAGCAGCCCGAGTACCTCGAGCGGGGCGGCGGCACCCCTCGCCGACCGGGCTCCGAGCCGGGTGCGACCCACGGGCGTCGCAACGCGATCGTCGGCGCCGGTGTGGTCGTCGGCCTCGCGCTGGTCGGCGGCGGCATCTGGGCGGCCACGTCGTTCTTCGGCACCGGACCACAGCCCTCCGAGGCGCTCCCCGACACCACCCTCGGCTACCTGAGCGTCGACCTGGACCCCAGTGGCGGGCAGAAGCTCGAGGCCCTGAAGACGTTGCGCAAGTTCCCGGCGTTCAAGGACAGGATCGGCCTCGACACCGACGACGACATCCGGGAGAAGCTCTTCACCGAGATCCAGAAGGACGCCGGCTGCGAGGGGCTCGACTACGCCGACGACATCGAGCCCTGGATCGGTGACCGCGCGGCGATCGCGGCCGTCGACACCGGCGCCGAGCAGCCGACTCCGGTCTTCGTCGTGCAGGTCACCGACGAGGAGAAGGCCGACGCCGGGCTCAACAAGCTCCAGGACTGTGCCACCGGCGGCGCTCCCGACTCGGCCGGGGGCTGGGCGATCGAGGGTGGCTGGGCCGTGCTGGCCGAGACCGACGACCTCGCCCAGGGCGTCGTGGACGATGCCGCGGACGCGCCGCTCAGCGACGACGCCGACTTCCAGACGTGGACCGACGAGGTCGGCGACCCCGGGATCGTCACGATGTACGCCGCCCCGGCCGCGGGCGACTACCTCGCCGAGAGCCTCGGCTCGCTCGGCATGCTCGTCCCCCAAGGGACGACCGGGATGACGGACGCCTTGAAGGACTTCAAGGGGATGGCGGCCACGATCCGCTTCGCCGACGGCGCGCTCGAGCTCGAGGTCGCCGGCGACCCCGGCACGAGCCAGAGCGCGCTCTACGCCACCGACAAGGGCGACGACGTGCTCGCGACCCTGCCCGAGGACACCGCGGCGGGCATCGGCGTCGGCTTCGCGGGCGGCTGGTTCTCCGATGTCGTCGACCAGATGGCGTCGTACTCCGGGGGAGAGACATCGGCCGAGGAGCTGCTCTCCCAGCTGTCGGCGGAGTCCGGCCTCGACCTGCCCGAGGACGCCGAGACGCTGGCGGGGGAGTCGGCGGCGGTCGGCATCGGCAGCGACTTCGACCCGGACGCGTTCGACAGCTCCAGCGACGGCTCGGACGCCCCGATCGCCGCCAAGGTGCAGGGCGACCCCGACGCGATCGAGGCGGTGCTGGCCAAGCTGACGGCCCGGATGGAACCCGAGGAGGCGACCGCGCTGGGCACCGACAGCGACGGGGACCTGATCGCGATCGGCCCCGATGCCGACTACCGGTCCGAGGTCTTGGGCGACGGCGACCTGGGCGACTCCGACGTCTTCCAGGACGTGGTGCCCGACGCCGGGATCGCCAGCGTCATCTTCTTCATCAACTTCGACGCCGGCGACGGCTGGCTGGTCAAGGCCGCCGACGGCGATCCGGAGGTCGCGGACAACCTCGAGCCGCTCTCCGGGCTGGGCATCAGCGGTTGGCAGGAGGACGACGTCGCCCACGGGCTGGTCAGGATCACCACCAACTGACCGTCGCTCCTAGCGGCCGACCCGCTCGGTGGTCGCCCCGGTGACCCGGACCAGGTCCGCCGGGGCGATCTCCAGGTCCAGCCCGCGCCGCCCGGCCGAGACGAAGACCGTCGCGTGGTCGAGCGCCGAGCTGTCGACCACGGTGGGGTGCGCCCGCTTCTGGCCCACGGGCGAGATCCCGCCGACCACGTAGCCCGTGGCGCGCTCGGCCGCACCCCGCTCGGCCATCGCCGCCTTCGCCGCGCCGAGTGCCCGGGCCAGGGCCTTGAGGTCGAGCTGCCCCGAGACGGGCACCACCGCCACGACGAGGCGGCCGTCTGCGGTCACCATCAGCGTCTTGAGGACACGGGCCGGGTCGAGGCCGAGCGCGTCCGCCGCCTCCAGCCCGAACGACTCCGCGCGCGGGTCGTGGGCGTACTCGTGCAGCGTGAACGCGATCCCGGCCCGGGTCAGCGCGACCGTGGCGGGCGTGCCGCCTCCGCTCTCCTTCTTCGCCACCGCTCTCCCTTCCTGTTGGCGGGTGCGTCACCGGATCTCGACCCGCCGGCTCCGACTTCGCAGGCTCAGTCGGACGGCTTGCTCGATCTTCGCTCACGACGCGACCATGCTCGTTCCTCGCATCGTCGCTGTTCGCTCAGTTCGGCGACCAGCGGGTGCGGGCGACCTCGGTGGCGGGCAGCGAGGGGATCACGTTCATGGCCTGCAGCTCGGAGCGGAGCAGGTCGGTGACCATGGTCAGCCGGACCGTGGCGTCCTCGGCCTCGAGCAGCGCCTGGCGCTCCTGCATCGGGAGCGGGGCGACGGCCGCCAGCGTCCAGGAGAGGTACGTCGGGTCCTTGGGCAGGTTGCCGGAGTACGGGTCGCTGCGGAACTCGGTGAGCGCGGCCCGGTAGGCCGTGAAGGTGGCCCGGGCACGCTCCAGGATCTCGTCGGGCACGTAACCGGGTGCCTCGGGGCGGTCCACGACGTGACCGACGGGGAACGTGCCGGTCGTCTCCAGCCGCTCGAGCTCGATCCGCTCCAGACCGACCGCGACGATGTCGAACGTGCCGTCGGGGTGCGACTCGACCTCGGTGAGCTGGACGCGGCAGCCCACCCGGAACAGCGACTGGGCACCGTGGTCGCCGACCTCGTAGCCCTCGCGGATCCCGACCGACCCGAAGACGCGCTCCTCCGGGTCGCTCACCCGCAGGAGGTGGTGGACCAGCGCGCGGTAGCGGTCCTCGAAGACCGTGAGCGGGACGCTCACCCCCGGGAACAGCACCGCGTTGAGCGGGAACATCGGCAGGGTGTCGCTCACACGGCCGACACTAGTCGGTGGGCTGTCCCAGGCACTGTCGCGAGTCGTCCCGAGCGTGGCGCGGCACCTAGAATTGCCCCATGCTCCGCCGCATCGACCTCCGAGGCGCGGCCGCCGACGGCGCCGCACCCGTGGACTACCGCGCCGCCGTGCCGCGCGCCGAGTTCGACGTGGAGGCCGCGATCCATGTCGTCCGCCCGATCGTGGACGCGGTCCGGGACCGCGGCGTCGAGGCGATCCGGGAGTTCTCCTCGACCTTCGACGGCGTCGAACAGGTCGACATCGCCGTGCCCGCCGAGGCCCGCCGCACCGCCCTCGCGGAGCTGGACCCGGCGATCCGCGCCGGTCTGGAGGAGTCCATCCGGCGGCTGCGCACCACCTGCGAGGCCGAGCTGGAGCACGACGTCGTGACCGACCTGGGGCCGGGTGCGCGGGTCACCCACCGGATGGTGCCCGTGCAGCGGGTCGGCCTCTACGTCCCCGGCGGCATCGCCCCGCTGGTGTCCAGCGTGATCATGAACGTGGTGCCGGCGCAGGTGGCGGGTGTCGACTCGATCGCGCTCACGTCCTCACCGAACAAGGCGTTCGGCGGCCTGCCGCACCCCACGATCCTGGCGGCCTGCGAGCTGCTCGGCATCGAGGAGGTCTACGCGGTCGGCGGCGCCCAGGCGATCGCGATGTTCGCCCACGGCGCGGGGCCGTGCCGCCGGGTCGACCTCGTGACCGGCCCCGGCAACATCTACACCGTCACCGCCAAGCGGCTCCTCAAGGGCGTGGTCGGCATCGACTCCGAGGCCGGGCCCACCGAGATCGCCGTGCTCGCCGACGACACCGCGAACGCGGCGTACGTCGCCGCCGACCTGCTCAGCCAGGCCGAGCACGACCCGCTGGCCGCGGCCGTGCTGGTCACGCCCTCCGAGGCCCTCGCCGACGAGGTCGAGGCCGAGCTCGACAAGCAGGTGTCGGCGACGCGTCACGTCGACCGCATCCGCACCTCGCTCGCGGGCCAGCAGTCGGGGATCGTGCTCGTCGACGACCTCGAGCAGGGGCTCGAGGTCGTCAACGCCTACGCCGCAGAGCACCTCGAGATCCAGACCGCCGACGCGGCCGC
>JAOPXF010000104.1 GCA_025965295.1 Nocardioides sp. | reverse complement strand
AGCACGGACTCGAGGGGCCGGTCGGGCGTCAGCTGGTCCTGCTCGATGGGGGTCAGGGACCCCTCGGCGGAGGCGGCGTCGAGCCCCCTCGCGGCCGCGCGCGCGGGCTCGCGCTCGACCAGCTGCGCGGTGTGCACCAGGGCGTAGAGCCGGGCGGGCTGGTCCCACCCGCCGGAGGCGATGTGCGACTCGATCTCGAGGATCGCCGCGGCCAGCGCGGGGTCCACGTCGAGACCCATCTGGAGCTCCTCGGGGAGCTCGGGCTCCAGCTCGGACTCAGGCTCGAACTCGCTCACGCGTCCCCTTCACAGGTCGGGAGGTCGGCATCGTGGTCCTTGACCCAGGCTTCGATCGACTGGACCGCGCTGTGCATGGTCGTGGCCTTCACCAGCCGCATGTCGCCGTTGGGGGCGCCCTCGGCGTCGGCGCAGTTGTCGGGCGGCACCATGAACAGCTGGGCACCGGCGTCGCGGGCACCCACGATCTTCTGCTGGATGCCGCCGATCGGGCCGACCTTGCCGGTGCCGTCCAGGGTGCCGGTGCCGGCGATCACCTCGCCGCCGGTCAGGGAGCCGGGGGTCAGGGTGTCGTAGATCCCCAGCGAGAACATCAGGCCGGCACTGGGTCCCCCGATGTTCGGGTCGATGTTGACCGACACCTGGAACGGGAACTCGTAGCCGGTCCCGAACTGGATGCCGATCGTCGGCTTGCCGTCGGTGGTCGTCGGCGTGACGCTGACCCTGGTCTGCTCGCCGTCGCGGCGGACGAGGAAGTCGATCGGCTGGCCGGCGGGTGCCTCCTGGACGGCCTTGATCACGTCGTCGGTGCTGGCGACCTTGGCGCCGTTGACCGCCAGGAAGATGTCGCGCACCTCGAGCTTGCCGTCGGCGGGCGCCCCGTCGTTGACGCTGAGCACCTCGATCGCGGGCTTGACGTCGTAGCCGAGCTCGTCGAGGGCCACGGCGATGGCGGCGTCCTGGGAGGACACCATCTCGACGGCGCCCTCCTGGCGGTTCTGCTCGGTGGTGGTGTTCTCCTGGTAGACCGCCTTGTAGGGATAGACGGAGTCCTCGCGGCTGATCCAGTCGCGCATCAGCTCGAGCAGGGTGACCCTCGCGTCGGGCTGGGAGACGTAGACGGTCGTCATCCGCAGCTCGCCGTCGTCGCGGTAGGTCCGGTGTCCCTGGACCTGGATGATCTCGCTGCCGTTGGTCTCGGCGAGGACGTCGACGGTGAGCCCCGGCTCGTAGGTGACGTAGGGCAGCGGCCAGGTGGCGGCCGTGATCCAGAGCGCGACGAGCAGCGGCACGGCCACCAGGCCGGCGAGAGTGCGCTGCGTCATGGCGCCAAGCCTCTCATCCGGCGACAAGGGCGAGGCGAGTGCCCGGTGATCGGCAGGGTGTTCAGGCGGAGCGGCGGGTGGGGGCGTCGGGGCGGGGCGGGGTGCCCGGCGCGCGCGTGCGACGCACGGCGATGCCGGTGCTGCGGTCGCGGTCGGGTGTCCGGAGCGCCTGGCGGCCGGGGTTGAGCGTGCGGCCCTCGCGCTGCAGGGCTTCGGCCAGCCGGCGTACGGCGACGTCGCGGTCGACCTCGCCGCGCCCCTCGCGGCCCAGCCAGCTCACCCAGAGCATCGCCACGCACGTGACGACGAAGGGCGGCACCAGCCACAGCAGGATCTCCACGGCGCCAGCGTAGGCAACAGGGGCGCCGTGGCCCGGGAGCCACGCTGGTCTCGACGGGCTCGACCGACGAAGCCCGACCGACCAAGGGGGCGTCTAGGGCGAGCCGACCCACTCGTCGGTGCCGTCACCGAAGCGCTGGTGCTTCCAGATCGGGACCTCGGACTTGAGCGTGTCGATGAGCGCACGGGAGGCCGTGAACGCCTCGCCCCGGTGGGCGGCCGTGGTGGCCACGACCACCGCGATGTCGCCGATCGCCAGCGTGCCCGTGCGGTGCACGGCGGCGACGCCCTGCACGTCGTACCGCTCGGCGATCCGCTCGCACACCTCGGTGAGCTTCGCGAGCGCGGTCGGGTGCGCGGAGTAGTCGAGCCCCTCGACCCCCTTGCCGCCGTCGTGGTCACGGACCCGGCCGACGAAGAGGGTCAGTCCGCCGGAGGCGTCGTCGTCGAGCGCGGCGACGACCTCGGCGACGTCGAGGGGCGTCTCCCGCAGGTCGACCAGGCGCAGGGCGGAGTGGCTCACGGGTGAGACCCTAGCCTTGCCGGGTCCGCGTACCGTTGAGGCATGAGCGACACCCCCGACAAGACCCCCGACGAGCCCGACGACGACGGGCAGAACCCCTTCAAGGGCACGCCCTTCGAGCAGTTCTTCGGCGGCGGCGCGGCCGGCGGCCCCGGCGGCGGCTTCGGTTTCAACTTCGGCCAGGGCGGGGGCCCCGGCGGGGCGCCCGGCGGACTGCCCGGCGGGCTGCCCGACCTCGGCCAGCTCTTCAGCCAGATCCAGTCGCTGATGCAGCCGTACGACGGGCCGATCAACTGGGACTTCGTGCTCGACCTCGCCCGCAAGACGGTCTCGCAGCAGCCGGACCCCTCGCCGAGCCGGCGTCAGCAGGACGCGGTCGCCGACGCGGTGCGGCTGGCCGACCACTGGCTCGACGAGACGACCAGCTTCCCCTCCGGCGTCACCTCGACGGCCGCCTGGAGCCGCGCCGAGTGGGTCGTCGGCACCTCCGAGGTGTGGAAGGGGCTCGTCGAGCCGATCGCCGAGGGCTCCGTGCAGGCCCTGGGCAGCGCGATCCCCGAGGAGGCGCGGGCCATGTCCGCGCCGATGATGGGCATCCTCGGCAAGGCCGTCGGCGCCATGCTCGCCTCGCAGGTCGGGTCCGGCCTGGGCACGCTCGCCTCCGAGGTGCTGAGCGCCTCCGACGTCGGCCTGCCCCTCGCGCCGGCCGGCAAGGCCGCCCTGGTGCCGGCCAACATCGCCACCTTCGCCGAGGGCCTCGACGTCACCGAGGACGACGTGCTGCTCTACCTCGCCCTGCGCGAGGCCGCCCACCAGCGCCTCTTCAGCCACGTGCCGTGGCTGCGCGAGCACCTGCTGGGCGCGGTCACGGCGTACGCCCGAGGCATCGAGATCAACGCCGAGTCCATCCAGGGACGCATCGAGGAGCAGATGCGCGGAGTCGACCCCACCAACCCGGAGTCGATGCAGGCGCTGCTCGACGGCGGCCTGTTCGACCTGCCCAAGTCCCCCGCCCAGGAGGCCGCGCTGCAGCGGCTCGAGGTCACCCTCGCGCTGGTCGAGGGCTGGGTCGACGAGGTCGTCCACCAGGCCACGGCCGAGCGGATGCCCGCGGCGGCCAAGATGCAGGAGGCCGTACGACGGCGGCGTGCGGCCGGCGGGCCGGCCGAGCAGACGTTCGCCACGCTCGTCGGCCTGGAGCTGCGTCCGCGCCGGCTCCGGGACGCCTCGACGCTGTGGGGCTCGCTGCGCACCCGCCAGGGCATCGAGGCCCGCGACGGGGTGTGGATGCACCCCGACCTGCTGCCGTCGGCGGCCGACCTCGACGACCCGCTGGGCTTCCGCGAGGACGCCTCGGCTCCCGAGTCGATGAGCGAAGAGGACTTCGAGGCCGGGCTGAAGAAGCTGCTCGGCGGCGACGACACCCCGACCGCGTGACCCTGCACGCCGACGCCCTGGCGAGCCTCGGCTCCTGGGTCGCTCCGACGCCCCAGCAGGAGGTGCTCCGGCTGCGCTACGTCGAGCACCTCGCGGAGCACGGCGACGGGGTCTACCGCGGCTGCTTCCCCGACCACCTGACGGCCGGGACGCTCGTCATCGACGAGTCCCTCGACCGGGTGCTGCTCAACCTGCACGGCAAGGCGCAGCGCTGGTTCGCCTTCGGCGGCCACTGCGAGCCGGAGGACGCCACGCTCGCCGGCGCCGCCCTGCGCGAGGCCGTCGAGGAGTCCGGGCTCACCGGGCTGCGCTTCGACCGGGTGCCCGCCCACCTCGACGAGCACGCCGTCTCGTTCTGCGACCCGCGCGGCGACGTGCACCACCTCGACGTGCGCTACGTCGCCCAGGCGCCCGCCGACGCCCGGCACGCGCGCAGCGACGAGTCGCTCGACGTGCGCTGGTGGCCGGTCGACGCCCTGCCCGACCTCGAGCCCGAGATGCACGAGCTGATCGCGATCGCACGGGCCCGGTTCGCCTGACCCTCGCGGTTTTGTCCCACACCGCACGATCCGGTGGCCCGCAGCTGCGGTTCGTGCCCACTGGGCGCGGTCGGACGCGGTCGGGGGCGGCTACTCCTCGTCGTACCCCGGCGGCAGCTTCAGGTGCGCGGCCGCCGACCAGCCCAGCAGGTAGCCCTTGGCCCGCTCGGCCTGCGGGTAGCGCTCGACCCAGGCCCAGAACGAGGCGTCGTGGCCGGGCTCGAGCAGGTGCGCCAGCTCGTGGACGAGCACGTAGTCGATGACCCACCCCGGCATCCCCCGGAGCCGGGCGCTGAGCCGTATCGTGCGGTCACCCGGTGTGCAGGACCCCCAGCGGGACTGCTGGTTCTCGACCCAGCGCACCGAGCCCGGCGTCGCGAGCCCGCCCAGGTAGCGGTCGTTGAGACCCTGCGCGCGCTGCATCAGGTCGTCGTCGGAGGGCCGTCGGCGCTTCTCGGACTTCTCGAGCCGCTCGACCATCGTGCGCACCCACTCGGCCTCCTCCTTGCGGCTGAGGGAGGCGGGGATCAGCACCACGATCCGGTCGCCGTCGCGGTAGGCGGACACGGTACGGCGCCGTCGCTTCGAGCGGCGTACCTCGACCTCCGGTCCGTCTCCCCCTGACATGACATCAAACTAGCCGTTCGCCCACGCGAGGAGGCGTTCTCGCGACCAGGTGTTCACGACCCGCTCGGCGTCGATGCCGACCTGCTCGGCCCGCTCGCAGCCGTAGCCGAGGAAGTCGAGCTGGCCCGGCGCGTGGGCGTCGCTGTCGATCGAGAACAGGCACCCGGCGTCGCGGGCGAGCTCCAGCAGCTTCGTGGGCGGGTCGCGGCGCTCGGGCCGGGAGTTGATCTCCACGGCGACGCCGTGCTCGGCGCACGCCTCGAAGACGGCCCTGGCGTCGAACTGCGAGGGCGGCCGCTGGCCCCGGTTGCCCGTGACCAGCCGACCGGTGCAGTGCCCGAGGACGTTCATCCGGGGGTTGCGGATCGCCCCGATCATCCGCCGGGTCATGGCGTCGGGCTCCATCTTCAGCTTCGAGTGCACGCTGGCCACCCGCAGGTCGAGCCGGGCGAGCATCTCGTCGGTCTGGTCGAGGCCGCCGTCGTCGAGGATGTCGACCTCGATCCCCTTGAGCAGGGTGAAGCCGGCGCCGGCGAGGTGCTGGTTGACGGCGTCGACGACGCCGAGCTGCCGGGCCAGGCGCTCGGCACTCAGGCCGTGCGCGACCGTCAGGCGCGGCGAGTGGTCGGTGAGCACGAGGTACTCGTGGCCGAGCTCGATGGCCGTGAACGCCATCTCCTCGATCGGCGAGCCACCGTCCGACCAGTCGGAGTGGGAGTGCAGGTCACCGCGGAGCGCGGCGCGCAGCTGGTGGCCTCCGGTGGTCAGCGGTCCCCCGTGCTCCTCCTCGAGCCCGGCCAGCCGGTCGGGCAGCACGCCCCGGACGGCGTCGGCGATGACGCTCGCCGAGCTGGCCCCGATGCCGGGCAGGTCGGTGAGGGTGCCGCCCTCGACGGCGGCCACCACGTCGGCCTCGGGCATCGGCAGGATCGTCGCCGCGGCGCCCCGGAACGCCTTGACCTTGTAGGTGTCCTCGCGGGCTCGCTCCAGCAGGAACGCGATCCGCCGCAGCGCCGCCACCGGCCCGTGGTGGTACTCCCGGCCCTTCCCGCCCTCCGACACGCCCCGGCCTCCCTGGATTTCTTTTGTCCACACCCCACGCGGGGCATCTGTGCTGGTCAGGGCAGCGTACGTCGCCCGCCCGGGCGTGTCCTCCACAGGCCTGTCCCGGACCCGGGCCGGTTCTCCACCGGTATCCGGGCTCCTCCACAGGTTCCTCCACAACCTTGTCCACAGGCCGGTGCGGCTTCTCATTGACCGCGCGGCCCGGGCGCTCCTAGCGTGTGGCCCAGATGAGGCCCCCGGCCCGTCGACCGACACTCGCAAGGGGAAGGCAAGTGTCGCGAGGCGAGCCAGGGGCCTCTTCTTCTGCTCCCTGGGTCACTCCCCCGTGAAGACCGGGGCCCGCTTGCCCTGCGCCGCGCGGATGCCCTCCTGGAGGTCCGCGGTCGCCAGCGTGATCGGCTGGGCCATCGCCTCCCACTGCACGCAGCTCTCGAAGTCCGCGTGGCCGCCGTCGGCGAGGGCGACCTTGGTGAGGCGACTCGCGATCGGCGCCGTGGCCGCGATGCCCTCGGCCGTCGCGAGCACCTCCTCACGGAACGTCGCCGCCTCGATCACCCGGGAGACCAGGCCGAGGCGGAGCGCCTCGTCGGCGTCGACGGTGCGGCCGGTGAGCAGCAGGTCGCGGGCATGCGCGGGACCGACGACGTTCGGGAGCAGGTAGGTGCCGGCCATCCCCGCGTGCATGCCCAGCTTCACGAACGGCACACCCAGCCGGGCGCCGGACGCGGCGTACCGGATGTCGCAGGCCAGGGCCAGGCAGAGCCCGGCGCCGATGGCCGGGCCGTTGATGGCCGCGATCGTCGGAACCTCGAGCCTCCGGATCGAGAGCCAGGCCCGGTAGAACGCCATCATCCGGGTGCGGAGGTGGTCGACGGAGGCGTCGGGCTCGCTCGCGATCCACGAGGTGTTCCCCCCGGAGCAGAAGGCCGAGCCCTCGCCCGTGACGATCACGACGCGCAGGGACCGGTCCGCGGCGAGCTCGTCGATCGCCTCCGTCCAGGCCGCCGTCATCGGGTCGGACATGGCGTTGCGCTGGTCGGGATTGTCGAGGACGAGCATCGCGACGCCCTCGGCCGGGCGCTCGAGGCGCAGGTGCTGGGTGGGTTCAGACATGGGCACAAGGTACTGACGCGGGATCCGGCGCGCCGTGACCCGATTCACGCGAACCGGTGTGCCTCCTACGCCTGCGCACACGAGTGTCGTAGGGTCGAGTCGGCTCGGCGGCACCCGCTGCCGAGCTTCCGGCGGGCTTCCCCACATTCCCCGTCGCGACGACCGAAGAAATTCATAGGCAAGGAGGCCGTCATGGCGGAGACCTGGAGCGGCGAGTTCTACTGCGTGAAGTGCAAGGAGAAGCGCGAGGCCGAGGGCGAGGTCAGGGTGAACGACAAGGGCACCCGCATGGCCAAGGCCGTGTGCCCCGTCTGCGGCACGAACCTCAACCGCATCCTCGGCAAGGCGTAGTCGCCCCCACGAGCTGATACGGCGGCGTCGCCCGGTCCTCGGACCGGACGGCGCCGCCGTCGGCGTTCCGGGGCCCCGTTCCCCGACCGGTTTCCGCAGGTCAGCGCCGGGTCCCGCCGCCCCTGTGGATGACCGTCTAGGAAACGTTCGTCCCTGTGTCAGGGTGCCGGACATGCCCGACCCCGCCCGACTCATCCGCCCCGCCCTGCGGCCCGGCCTGCGGGTCGTCCGCCGCGACGACCGGCACCTCCAGGTCGGCATCGACCCGCCGCACCGCCTCGTGGTCGAGGACGACCCCGACGTACGTCGCGTGCTCGGCGACCTCCGCACCGGCGCGGGCCCCGCCCCGACGACACCGGCCGGTCACCGGGCTCTCACCCGGCTCCTCGATGCGGGGCTGCTCGTCGAGGCCACCGAGCTCGACGAGGCGCTCGCGGGGGCCGACGACCGAGCCGGGGCGCTCGCGGTCTTCGCCCAGTTCGGCGACCGGGCGGCCGACCGGGTGCGCGCCCGACGCGACGCCCGGGTGGTCCTCGACGCACCGGCCGACCTCGCGCACCCCGCCGCGCGACTCCTGCGGGCGGCCGGGCTGTCGACCGCCGGCGTCGGGGAGGCCGGCAGCGTCGCCCTGCTGATCGCCGACGCCGAGCCGGCCCGTGACCGCCTCGACGCAGCCGTGCGCGCCGGCCGGCCCCATCTGCTCGTGACCGGCAGCGGGCAGGGTGTCCGGGTCGGGCCGTTCGTCGTGCCGGGGCTGACCGCGTGCGTCCGGTGCGTCGATGCGCACCTGGGCGAGGTGGACCCGCGCCGGGCCACGGTCCTCGAGCAGTGCACCAGGGGGGCGGGCGACCCGGAGCCACGTGATCCGGCGCTGATGGCCCTGGCCGTCGCGTGGGCCGTGCGCGACGTGGTGAGCCTGGTCGACGGCGACCGGCCGGCGACCTGGTCGACGACGGTCGAGCTGCGCCCCGGGCTGGCGCTCGACCGGCACACCTGGACCCGGCACCCGCACTGCGGATGCGCCTGGGACCAGGAGCTGGTGGGCTAGCTACCAGTACTCGTTGTCGAGCTTGCCCTCCATGGCCCGCAGGTGCTGCCGCGAGCAGGTGTCGCAGTAGGTCCGCCTCCGCCCGTTCTCGACGGAGACGGTCCAGGTCAGGGTCTGCGCGTCGTCGGGCTCCTGGCGGCCGCAGAAGTCGCAGGTGGACATGGGCTGAGGCTACGCCTGTCGGACGCGACGGGAGCCGGGCACGACGCGGACGTCGTACCCGGCTCCCGGGGTCCTGCTACAGCGCGCGGGCCAGGGCCAGTCGAGCCTGCTGGGCAGCCTGCTCGGCCTTGCGGCTCAAGCGACGCGAACGGGCGAGGTGGTAGCCCTGTCGCAACTCTTGCGCCTCTCCCAGGCGCGCGGACATTTGCGCGCGGGCCAGGTTTTCGTACATGAGATTCATGGCGGTGCTCCGGTTTCGGTTGGTCTTCATGAGTGTGGTGTCGCTCTCTTGATGTCGGGCGCTCAGAACGCGCGGGCGATGGCGAGACGTGCCTGCTGCGCGGCCACTTCGGCCTTGCGGTGCAGACGGCGGCTGCGGGCCAGTTGGTGGCCGCGTCGCATGGACTGCGCCTCTCCCAGGCGCGCGGACATCTGCGCGCGGGCCAGGTTCTCGGGCATGAGGTTCATCGTGACTCCGGTTTCGGTGGGTGCTGCTCGTGGGTGTCGGCACTACGGGTGTTGCTCGGTGCGGTGCGGTGCTGCGGGTCAGGCGGCGGCCTCGTCCTTGCGGGGCCGGCCTCGGGGCCTCTTGCGGGGGATCACCACTCCTTGGAGGAACAGCTCACCGCCCCAGACGCCCCAGGGCTCGCGGCGCTCGAGGGCACCGTCCAGACAGAGGGCCTGGACCGGGCAGTCCTGGCACAGGGTCTTGGCGAACTCGACGTCGGCGGGAAGTTCTGCGAACCACAGCTCGGGGTTGTTGATCCGGCAGGGCAGCAGCTCCTCGTCCACCTGACCGGCCTGGTCGTGAAGCGCCCCCAGGGTCGGCTCGGCTGACGTGCGAGCCGCCTCGTCGGTGCGGTTGAGAACACTGATGGTCATGTGTGTCACCTCCTTCGTTTGACCTGGTCGCGTGGGTGTTGCGGGGTGAAACGTCTTGAGAAACGACAAAGGCCGCGGATCCCGGTGTGGGGTCCGCGGCCTGGAGGTTGCCGATGCTGTTGGTTCTCAACAGATCGGTGGACTCCAGGCAGAGTTCCCCGGGAAGTAGCCCTGGGCGAGGCCCTTGACGGCCTCATCGGTGCCCGTGACGGCCTTCCGGTCGCGCACGACGGACGTGGCGATGCCGGTGGCGCAGACGGTCGACGTACCCAGGGCGTGGCCGGAAACGGGCATGCCAAAGGCCGACGGGATCTGGGCCGTCATCGGGTTGAGGATGTTGCTCATCTCGTCCACCTCCGTTCGTTTCCTTGGGCGCCGGCCTTGTCAGGACCGTGGTGCGCGGGTGCAGTGAGAGGAAAGTATCGCGCTCCCCATGTAATGGGCAAACGATTTTATGACTATTTCTCGAAAAATGTTCGGCGAGGCCCCGGGGAGGGGTCATCCGACGAGCGTGAGGACGTCCTCGCCGTAGCGATCGAGCTTGGAGCGGCCGATACCACTGATGCGCAGCAGGGCCTCTGGAGTGCTGGGCTTGTGCTCGGCGATCAGCTGCAGCGTGGCGTCGGTGAAGACGACGAAGGCGGGCACGCTCTCCTCGCCGGCGCGCTCCTTGCGCCACTCGCGCAGGCGCTCGAAGAGCTCCTCGTCGTAGGACGCGGGACAGTCGGCGCAGCGACCGCGCTTCTTCTCGGCCCCCGTGGCCAGCGGCTTGCCGCACTCGCGGCAGTTGGCGACCTTGCGGTTGCGGGCCGCCGCCTGCTCGACCCGGTGGTCGTCGGGGAGCAGCGCGTCGAGGAAGCGGGAGGGCTTGCGGGAGGCGCGGCCGCCGGGGTTGCGCGAGAGCGACCAGGAGAGCGCCAGGTCGACCCGGGCCCGGGTCATGCCGACGTAGAGCAGGCGGCGCTCCTCCTCGACCGCGGCCGGGGTGTCGGCGTACGTGATCGGCAGCGTGCCGTCCTGCAGCCCGCACAGGAAGACGGAGTCCCACTCCAGGCCCTTGGCCGCGTGGAAGGTCGCGAGCGTGACGCCCTCGGCGACGGGGGCGTGCTGCTCGGAGGCACGGCGGTCGAGGTCGTCGACGAACTGCGCCAGCGTCGCCCCGGGCGTCTTGGCGCACTCGGTCGCCTGGGAGATCAGCGCCTGCCAGGACTCCCCCCGGTCGCGGGTCTGGCCGCGGGTCGTCGGGGCCTGGCTGGTCCAGCCCATCCCCGAGAGGGTGCCGTGGACCGTCTCGAGGAACTCCTCACCCTCCCCCGAGCGGGCGGCGCCGCGCAGCCGGGTGACGGCCTCGCGCACCTCGGGCCGGTCGAAGAAGCGGGCCGCGCCGCGGATGACGTAGGGGATGCCGCGGCCCGACAGGGCGTCCTCGTAGGCCTCGGACTGGGCGTTGATGCGGAAGAGCACCGCGACCTCGGCCAGGCTGCGGCCCTGCTCTCGCAGGCGGGCGATCTTCGCAGCGGTGTGCTCGGCCTCGGCGACCTCGTCGGGCAGCGGCGTGAACGTGACCGCCGGGCCGGAGGGCCGCTGGGCGCGCAGCTCGACGCCGCGGCTCGCGGAGCCGGCCAGCAGCGTGTTGGCGGCGGCGACGACCTCGGGCGTGGAGCGGTAGTTGCGCACCAGCTCGATCGAGGCGGTGCCCGGGAACTTGGCCGGGAAGTCACGCAGGTAGGAGGCGTTGGCGCCGGCGAAGGAGTAGATCGTCTGGGCGGGGTCGCCGACGACGCAGAGCTCGTCGCGCCCCCCCAGCCACAGGTCGAGGAGCGCGGACTGGATCGGCGAGACGTCCTGGAACTCGTCGACGACGAACCATTTGTACTGCCGGCGGACCTGGGCGGCGACCCGCTCGTCCTCGGCCAGCATGCCGGCGGTGAGGAGCAGGACGTCCTCCATGTCCATCCGGCCCTGGCCGCGCTTGACCTCCTCGTAGCTGCTGAAGACCCGGGCGACGGTGTCGTGGTCGTGGCCGGTGACGGAGCGGCCGCGCGCAGCGGCCACCCGGACGTAGTCGTCGGGGTGGACGTTGCTGACCTTGGCCCACTCGATCTCGGACGCGAGGTCGCGCAGCAGCGCCTGGTCGGCGGTGAGGCGCTGGCGGCGGGCGGCGGTGGCCAGCAGACCGATCTTGGACTCGATCAGCGTGGGCAGCTCGGTGCCGTGGACGTGGGGCCAGAAGAAACGCAGCTGGCGCAGCGCCGCGGAGTGGAAGGTGCGCGCCTGGACGCCGCCGGCGCCGAGGGTCCGCAGGCGCCCCCGCATCTCCCCCGCGGCACGCGTCGTGAACGTGACCGCCAGGACCTCGGTGGGGGCGTAGACGCCGGTGTGCACGCCGTGGGCGATCCGGTGGGTGATCGCCCGGGTCTTGCCGGTGCCGGCTCCCGCGAGCACCCGCACCGGCCCGCGCAGCGCCTCGGCGACCCGGCGCTGCTCCGGGTCGAGCGCCGCGAGCAGGTCGTCGGGACTGGCCATGCGGGAACAACTCCTGGGTGGGGCTGGTTGGATCACGTATCAGACCCAAACCCTAGACGCCGGAGGCGACAGTCCGAATGAGCGCGACCTTCACGATGTACTCCACCCCGTGGTGCGGCTACTGCCACCGGCTCAAGGGACAGCTCGAGCGTGAGGGCATCGCCTTCGACATCGTCGACATCGAGCAGGACCCGGCCGCGGCGCAGATCGTGGAGTCCGCGAACAACGGCAACCAGACCGTGCCGACGCTCGTCTACGCGGACGGCTCCGCGCAGACCAACCCCTCCCTGATCCAGGTCAAGGAGAAGCTCGCCTCACTGGCCTGAGCCGACCCGCCCGAAACTTCGCGCTGACCCGCCCGAAAGTTTCCGACAGGTCACCAGCTGCCGGGCAGCGGCTCGCCGTACCAGTGCTCCACGAGCGACCGCGAGATCGAGACGCCGCCCGGCAGGACCAGCGTTCCGGCCTCGGCC
>JAOPXF010000069.1 GCA_025965295.1 Nocardioides sp. | reverse complement strand
AGCAACCTCGGCCGAGCGGTGCGACAGCACCGGGGTCAGCCGGGTCAGCGACGTCGAGAACGCGAACGTCTCGGCGCGCCCGGTCCGGGCGAAGACCCGCATCAGGTGCAGGTACGCCGTCGCGTAGCTCTGCATGGACTGGCTCACGTCGCAGAGCAGCGTGACGGTGAGCGGTCGTCGTACGGGGTGGTAGTGGCGGAGCTCGATCGGCTCCCAGCCGGTGCGCCGCGAGGCGGCGATGGTCTCCCGCAGCGCCAGGCGCCGCCCGGACGCCCGGATCTGCTGGCGGCGGCCGCGGCGGCTCGGCCAGCGGTGCGCGACACCCTCGAGCCAGCGGCCCACGACGGCGAGCTCGCGGACGTCCAGCTCGTCCAGCGGCGTGTCCGCGACCCGGGCCAGCGCGCTCGGCAGCAGCTCCGGGAGGGCATCGCCCTCGGCCGGCTCCTCGCTCGAGGCCAGGCTCGGCAGCGTGTGCCAGGGCAGGTCGGAGGAACGGCCCGAGCCGCCGCCGGGTCCGCGGGCGGGGACGGGGACCAGCGAGCCCGGAGGCTCGGCGTCGGGCGCCTGCGCGCGGCGGCGGGCGTGCGGGTCGACCGGCAGCACCGCCTCGCCGAAGACGGCGTCGAAGACCCGGTCGAAGACGGCGAGGTCGTCGTGGCGGCTCACCAGGGTCAGCCGGGCCAGCCAGTAGAGCGCCCGCACGGTGACAGGAGGGGCGGTCGCGAGCGCGTCGGTGAAGGCCGTCAGGGCCGCCACGCTCACCGGGACACCGGCCGAACGGAGCCGCGCCCCCAGGCCGGCGGCGAGCGCAGCCCGGTCGACGCCGCGCAGGAGCAGCGGACCCGGGGTGGGGGGTATGGGCATCAGGGTCATCCGAAGCGGTAGGAGTCGAGCGAGTCGACCACGAGGTCGCGGTCATCGGGGGTCTTGGCCACGGCACCGAGCGTCGGCACCACGAACTCGGGCGCGAGCTCGGTCACCCCCAGGGCGGAGAGAGCGGCCACCCAGTTGATCGCCTCCGCGACGCCCGGCGGCTTGTCGACGTCGAGCCCGCGCACGTGCCCGACGAACCGGGCGGCCGAGTCGATCAGTGCGACGTCGGCGCCCGGGGCGGTCCGGCGCAGGATCGCGACGACGCGCTCGGTCTCGGGGTACTCCAGCCAGTGGTAGAGGCACCGACGGCGCAGCGCGTCGTGCAGGTCGCGGGTCCGGTTGGAGGTCAGGACCACGATCGGCGGCTGGGCGGCGACGAACGTGCCGAGCTCGGGCACGGTCACCGAGCTCTCCCCCAGAGCCTCCAGCAGGAGGGCCTCGAACTCGTCGTCGGCGCGGTCGATCTCGTCGATGAGGAGCACCGGCGGCCGCGGGCCCTGGTGGCGGATGCAGCGCAGGATCGGGCGCTCGACGAGGAACTCCTCGGAGAACAGGTCGGCCTCGGTGAGCGGCTGGTGCTGGGCCTCGGCGACCCGGATCGCGAGCAGCTGGCGCTGGTGGTTCCAGTCGTAGAGCGCCTCGTTGGCGGTGAGGCCCTCGTAGCACTGGAGCCGGACCAGCGGTGCGTCGAGCGCCCGGGCCAGGACCTGCGCGGCCGCGGTCTTGCCCACGCCGGACTCGCCCTCGAGCAGCAGCGGCAGGCCCAGCCGCAGGGTGAGGAAGACGGCCGTCGACAGCCCCTCGTCTGCGAGGTAGCCGTGCTCGTCGAACCTGGCCCGGACCTCCGCGGCCGAGGCCAGCCCCGTCGTCACTCCACCACCCCGAGCAGGGCCTCGTAGTCGGCCCAGGTGTCGACGTCGCGCGGGATGATCCCGCCGACCCGCACGGTGGCGACGTCCTCCCCCGCGTCGACGAGCTTCCAGACCGCCTTGTCCCCGTGCAGGCCGGTCAACGTCTCGAACATCCGCCGGTGGAACCACAGCGGGTGCCCCGGCCCGTCGTCGTACGCACAGACCCCGACCGCGTGGGTGCCGGCTCCCGCGACCAGGGCGGCGATGGTGGCGGTGCTGACGCCGGGCTGGTCGCCGAGGAGGAGTACGACGCCGTCGGCGTCGGCGCGCACGGCGGCCAGGGCGGAGCGGATCGAGGTGGCGCACCCGTCCCCGTAATCCTCGTTGAGCACGACGTCGACGCCGCCCAGGTCGACCCGCTCCCGCACCTCGTCCGCCGCACCGCCGAGCGCGACCACGACCTGGCCCAGGCCCGCCGCCCGGGCGGTCGCCAGCGTCGCGTCGAGCAGGGTGGCCCCCCGGTAGGCGAGCAGCTGTTTGGGCCGTCCGAGCCGCCGGGACCCGCCGGCCGCGAGCACCACCAGGGAGACGTTCACGGGGTCGCGGTCTCCAGGAAGCGGTCCCGGCATCCGGGGTTGCAGAACCAGTGCTGCACGCCCTCCACGGTAGCCGTCGCGGTGTCCGGCCCGATCGTGACCGTCATGCCGCAGACCGGGTCCACCGCCTGGGCGGGGGCCGGGGCCTCCTGGCTCCCGGACGCGGTGAGCCCGTCGACGCGGATGCTGCGCACGATCGCGGCCATGATCGAGAGTGCCACCTCCGGGGCGGTCCGCGCACCGATGTCGACGCCGACGTGGACGTGCACCCGGGCCACCTCGTCCGCGGACAGGCGCAGGTCCGCCAGCAGGGCCTCCCCCCTCGTGTGGCTGCACACCACGCCGACGAAGCCGACACCCGCGTCGAGCGCCGCCCGGACCGCGGCCGCCTCGTCGCCCCCGTGGCTGGACACCACCACAGCGGTGGCGCCGGGGGGCACCGCCCCGTCCACGGCCCCAGGGGCCACGACGAACCCGAGGGCAGGAGCGAGACCGGCCAGCGCGACGGCGGTGGGCGACGAGCCCACGACGTGCAGCACGGGCGCCGGCAGCAGCGGCTCGAGATAGATCTCGAGCGCCCCGCCGGACAGGCACGGGTTCACCACGATGCTGGCGCCCGGGGACTCGGGGAAGCCGTCCGCCGCGTCGGGAAGCACCCGCAGCAGCACGCTCTCACCGGAGCCCAGCGCGTCGAGGGCCGCGGTGCGGACCGAGCCGGCCGCGCAGTGGCCGCCCACGAAGCCCTCGATCGAGCCGTCGGCCAGGATGATCGCGCGGTCCCCGGCGTGGGCGGAGCTCGGCTCCTGGGCGCGCACCACCGTGGCCTGCACGAACGGCACGCCGGAGCGGGTCAGCTCGTCGACCCGGTCCGACATCGTCGTCAACGGGACTCTCCTCGAATCAGATCGGCGGGGTCGGGCGACCCTGCATCGCGTCCCAGACCCGGGACGGCGTCAGCGGCATGTCCGCGTGCCGAATCCCGAACGGCTTGAGCGCGTCGATCACCGCGTTGACCACCGCCGGGGGCGACCCGACCGTCGCCGACTCGCCCACGCCCTTCGCGCCGATCGGGTGGTGCGGGGACGGCGTCACCGTGTGCCCGGTCTCCCAGTGCGGCACCTCGAGCGAGGTCGGGATGAGGTAGTCCATCAGCGAGCCGCTCAGGCAGTTGCCGTCCTCGTCGAAGGAGATCATCTCCATCAGCGCCATGCCGACGCCGTCGGTGAGTCCCCCGTGCACCTGGCCCTCGATGATCATCGGGTTGATCCGGGTCCCGCAGTCGTCGACCGCCACGAACCGACGTACCTTCACCACGGCGGTGCCGGGGTCGATGTCGACGACGCAGATGTAGGCGCCGAACGGGTAGGTGAGGTTCGAGGGGTTGTAGCAGATCTGGGCCTCGAGCCCACCCTCGATCCCGTCGGGCAGGTCGCCGGCGCCGTGCGCCCGCATCGCGATCTCCTGGATCGTCACCGAGCGGGTCGGGTCGCCCTTCACGGCGAACGAGCCCTTCTGCCACTCGAGGTCGGCCACCGAGACCTCGAGCATCCCGGAAGCGATGATCTGCGCCTTGTCCCGCACCTTGCGGGTGACCAGCGCGGCCGCGGCGCCCGACACCGGCGTGGAGCGGCTGCCGTAGGTGCCCAGGCCGAACGGCGTCTGGTCGGTGTCGCCGTTGACCACCTGGATGTCGGCCGGTGGGATCCCGATCTCCTCGGCGACGATCTGGGCGAACGTCGTCTCGTGGCCCTGGCCCTGGCTCATGCAGGAGACGCGGAGCACGGCCTTGCCGGTCGGGTGGATCCGGAGCTCGCTCCCGTCGGCCATCCCCAGCCCGAGGATGTCCATGTCCTTGCGCGGCCCCGCTCCCACCGCCTCGGTGAAGAACGCGACCCCGATGCCCATCAGCTCGCCGCGGGCGCGCCGTTCCTCCTGCTCGCGCCGCAGCTCGTCGTACCCCGCCATCTCGAGCGCCAGGTCGAGCGCCTTCTCGTACTCCCCGGAGTCGTAGACCCACCCGGTCTTGGAGGTGTAGGGGAACTGCTCGGGCTGGATGAAGTTCTTGCGGCGCAGCTCGACCGGGTCCATGTCCAGCTCGTGGGCGAGGCAGTCCACGATCCGCTCGACGAGGTAGACCGCCTCGGTGATCCGGAACGAGCAGGCGTAC
>JAOPXF010000035.1 GCA_025965295.1 Nocardioides sp. | reverse complement strand
GGGACCTTGCGTACTTCGATGGCGTCGGGCATGGGTTTCCTCTCGGTGGATCAGTTGTCGTGGTTCAGTTCGTGGTCCTCGTGGAACGGCTCCGACTCGTCGTCGGCGGCCACGACCGTGCCCGCGCCGCCCTCGGCCGCGCGGACGATGTCGTCGAGCGAGCAGATCGCCGCATGGCTGCCCGCGCGCTCGATGAAGCGCAGGACGGCCGCGACCTTCGGCCCCATCGAGCCGGCCGCGAACTCGCCCCGCTCGGCGTACGCCCGCAGGTCCCGCTGGAGGACCCGCCCGAGCGGTCGCGCGTCGGGGGTGCCGTACCCGAGCACGACCTGGGGCACGTCGGTCGCGATCACCAGCACGTCCGCGCCGATGCTGCGGGCCAGGACGGCAGCGCTCAGGTCCTTGTCGATCACGGCCTCGACACCGTGCAGAGCCCCCTCGCTGTCGCGGACCACGGGGATGCCGCCACCGCCGTTGCCGACCACGAGGAAGCCGGCGTCGACCAGCGCCGCGATGGCGGGCGCGTCGACGATCTCGAGCGGCTCCGGCGAGGCCACCACCCGACGCCAGCCCTTCTCGCCGCGGTCCTCCCAGGTCTCGCCGTGCTCGACGAGGACCTGCGCCTCGGCGGCCGGCAGGAAGCGACCGATCGGCTTGGTCGGCGTCGTGAAGCCCGGGTCGTCCCCGGCGACGAGCGTGCGGGTCACGACGGCAGCGGTACGCCGGTCGAGGCCGTGCCGCGCGAACGCCGCGTCGAGCGCGTTCATCAGCACGAAGCCGAGGGTGCCCTGGGTCTGGGCGCCGCACCAGTCGAGCGGCACGGGAGGCACGACCGCGGCGGCGAGCTCGTTCTTCACCAGCAGGTTGCCGACCTGGGGGCCGTTGCCGTGGGTGATGACGACGTCCCACCCCGCGGCGACCAGCTGGGCGACCGCCTCGGCGGCCCGCGCGGCGGCGGCGATCTGGTCCTCGACCCGGGCCCGCCCGTCGGCGCTGGTCATGGCGTTTCCGCCGAGCGCGAGCAGGACCCTCATGCGTCGAACCTAACGACCGCCACGAGCGCACACACCAGCAACTCCGGCCAACGAAGCGGTGATTCGCTGGCAGGTGTTGCCAGGGACGTCAGCGCCCGCCGGCGACCCGCAGGGTGGTGCCGGTGACGTACGCGGCCTCGTCGCTCATCAGCCACGCGATGGCGTCGGCGATCTCGGCGGGCTCGCCCGGCCGGCCGAGCGGGATCCGGTCCGACACCCGCTCGATGCGGCCAGCGTCGCCGGCATCCTCGTGGATCCGGGTGCGGACCAGTCCGGGCGCGACACCGACGACGCGGATGCCCTCGTCGGCGACCTCCTGGGCCAGCCCCACGGTCATCGCGTCGACGCCGGCCTTGGCCGCGGCGTACTGCACGTACTCCCCCGGCGCCCCCAGCGTCGCCGCACCGGAGCTGACGTTCACGAGCACCCCGCCGCGGCCGCCGTACGACGTCCCGAGCGCGCGGACCGCGGCCCGGGCGACGAGCAGCGCGCCGGTGAGGTTCAGGTCGACGGTGCGGCGGATGACATCGACCGGGGTCTCGGCGAGCGCACCGAGGTGCAGGGTCGCGCCGGCGTTGTTGACGACGCCGCTCAGTCGCCCGCGCTCCGCGGCCCGCCGGAAGAGATGGTGGACGCCGGCCTGGTCGGAGACGTCGGCCTTCACCGTGGTGCAGCGGGCGCCGGCGTCCTCGGCGGCCAGCCGGCACTCCTCGGCGGCCGCGTCGTCCCGGGCGTAGCCCAGCACGAGGTCGTGCCCGTCGGCGGCGAGCCGCAGCGCCGTGGCGGCGCCGATCCCGCGGGTGCCGCCGGTGACCAGGGTCAGCGGACGCTCCATGCCGTCAGTCAACCACCGCACCGCGGCCGGGGACCCCCCACCAGGTGTCGAGGCGCGCCGCGACGGGCGCGTCCCGCCCCAGGCGCAGCAGCCGGCCGGCACGGAAGAGGTACCCGGCGATGCCGGCGGCTCCCTGCATCCACCCGACGCCGGGGGGCAGCAGCGGCTCCTCGGCGGTGTGGTCGACGAACCGCCAGTACGCGTGCGGTCCCTCGACGACGGCACGCGCCACCAGCGCGTCTGCCAGCCCCAGCGCGAACCTCAGCGCCTCCTCGTCGCCCGAGCGCTGCCAGGCGTCGAGCAGCACGTCGCCGACACCCGCGGTGCCGCAGCACCTGCCGTCGTTGTCCCAGAAGCCGGGCCGCAGCCGCTCCGGGATCCCCGACGTGCGCACGGTGTGCAGGCAGCGCCGGTGCCACTCCGTCGGCGCGGCACCCGCCACCTCCGTGACCCCGGCAGCGTCCAGCGCCACGAACAGGTTCGACGTACCGGCCGCCCCGTGGCACCACCCGAAGGACACCGGATCCTCACCCACGATGGGCGGGACGTAGCGCGGCACCAGCAGGCCACCGCCGGTGCGATCCGCCAGCGAGATCAGGTGCTCGGCGCCGCTGCGGGCCGCGTCGACCAGGTCGGGACGGTCGAGCTCGCGGCCGGCGAGCGCGAGCGCGGCGGCGACGCCGGCCGTCCCGTGCGACCAGTTCGGCATGTCGGTGGGCGGTTCGAGGCCGGGGCCACGGAACCGCAGGGGGACGATCCGCCACCGAATGCCGGGGTTCACCGACTCCCCCTCGGCGAGCAGTACGTCGGCCGCCCGGGTCGCGAGCGCCGTCGCCTCGACCCCGCAGCGTCTCGCCCAGAGCGCCCCGAGCAGGACGCCGCCGGTGCCGAGCGTGACATCGTTGAGGCGGGCCCCGGGAAGGCTCGACGGCGGGGCGACCACCTGCTGCGGCCAACCGTCCGGAGCCGCGAGCTCCAGGAGGCGCGCGACCGCCTCGTCGACGCCGGGGGCGTCCAGAGCCGTCAGCGCTCCGATGGTGCTCACCAGTCCGTCGAAGTACGTGCAGTCGACGGAGGTTGCGATCGTGTCCCGGAGACGAGCGGCGATGCCGGCTGCCAGCCCGCTCTCCTCCTCGGTCCACGGCCGGCCGAGGCGGATCTCGGCCAGCACGTGGGCCGGGCCACCGATTCCGCTGTGCAGCCCGTCCCGGTCGTCCGGGGCGGCGCCCCGGCCCGGGGGCTCCGAGGCGGGCACGACCGTGGGGACCCAGGGGCCGTCGTCCCAGCGCACCTGGTCCAGCACCCACCTCCAGGCCGCCTCGGCCGTGGGCGTGTACGTCGCCCGGTCCCTGTCGGTCCGGTCGGGCTCCATGGTCAGTCAGCATCTGCACTCTCGCACGGTGCCCATGCGGGTCAGGCGTTGGCGAGCTGCCCGTCGATCGTCCGGGCCCACTCGTCGATCTCGTCCCAGTCGCGGAAGTCCCCCTCGGGCAGCAGCTGGCGCCCCGCGGGGAGCCGGCGCAGGGCCCGCTCCGCCAGCGTCAGCGTGTGCGGGTCGATCCGCCCGAAGAACACGTGGTGCTCGCGGGGGTGGACCGCGGCCTCGAGGTCCGGCAGCTCCTGCGGCCTGCTGAGCGTGCGGAGGTCGCGACCCTGGTCGTCGACGTCATCGGTCCCCAGCGGGCCACTGCTGAACAGCCACACGGGGTGTCCGGCGATCGCATCGCGGTGCTTCTCGACGAACGCCGTCGCCTCCTTGCGCCAGTGCGCCATGTACTGGGCGCTGCCGATGACGAACGCGTCGTAGCCGCCGACCCCGGCGGCCTCGACCCCATGCACGTCGACCTCGTGCCCGAGGTCGGTCAGGGTGCTGCCCAGCCGTACGGCGATGCCCTCGGTGCCGCCGTGCTTGCTCGCGTACGCAATGAGAATTCGCATGTCACCCACCTCTCCTTCCCCCAGCATCCGGCGGTGCTCGGGACGTCCCCAGAGGCGTTGGTCCCGACACCCGGGGCCGGTGCGCACGGGACCGGTGCGGCTCGGCGCTCATGGCGGCGCGCCATAGTGGGCACGACGACGACATCACCCCACCCAGGAGGAACCGTGCTGCGCACCACCCCACCCTTCCGCGCCGACCACGTCGGCAGCCTGCTGCGTCCCCGCCACCTGCTGCAGGCCCGCGAGGACCACGCCTCGGGCCGGATCGACGCCGCCGAGCTGCGCCGACTCGAGGACGCGGCGATCGAGGACGCGATCGCCCTGCAGCGCGAGGCCGGGCTGCAGTCGGCCACGGACGGCGAGTTCCGTCGCGGGTCCTGGCACATGGACTTCATCTATCGCCTGGACGGTGTCAGCAAGGCCCAGGACAACATGAAGGTGCACTTCAAGAACGCCGCCGGGGAGCTCGACTTCACGCCGGCGGCGCTGCGGATCGACGGCAAGCTCGGCCTCTCGGAGACGATCTTCGGCGACGACTTCACGTTCCTGCGCGACCACGTCGCCGACGGCGTCACCCCCAAGCTGACGATCCCGTCGCCGAGCATGGTCCACTACCGCGGCGGCGCGGCGGCGATCGACCGCGATGTCTACCCCGACACGGAGTCGTTCTGGGCGGACCTCACCGCGGCCTACCGCGAGCAGGTCCGGCGCGTCCACGAGCTCGGCTGCACCTACCTCCAGCTCGACGACACCTCGCTGGCCTACCTCAACGACCCCGAGCAGCGGCGCACGATGGCCGAGCGGGGCGAGGACTCCGAGCACCTGCACGAGGCCTACATCCGCCACCTCAACGAGGCGCTCGCCGGGCGGCCCGAGGGCATGACCGTCACGACGCACATGTGCCGCGGCAACTTCCGCGACTCGTGGGTCGCCGAGGGCGGCTACGACTTCGTGGCCGAGGCGCTGTT
This sequence comes from Nocardioides sp., assembly GCA_025965295.1. GTDB lineage: Bacteria > Actinomycetota > Actinomycetes > Propionibacteriales > Nocardioidaceae > Nocardioides. The sequence continues at coordinate 13,916 of JAOPXF010000035.1, read as the reverse complement.
CAACGACCTCCAGGTCGACGGCTTCTTCATGGAGTACGACGACGAGCGCTCCGGCACCTTCGAGCCGCTGCAGCACGTGCCGCCGGACAAGCTCGTCGTACTCGGGCTGGTCACGACCAAGCACGGGGAGCTCGAGTCGAAGGACACCCTCAAGGCGCGGCTCGACGACGCGTCGAAGTACGTCGACCTCGACCAGGTGTGCATCTCACCCCAGTGCGGCTTCTCGTCGACGTTCGAGGGCAACTCGCTCTCGGTCGACCAGGAGAAGGCCAAGCTCGCCCTCCTCGTGGAAGTGGCGGACGAGGTCTGGGGCTGACCACTAGGCTCGACCCTGTCAGTCTCGGGACCCGCTCACAGAGAGAACCCGATGCAGACCGAAGTCATGTACAGCCCGGCGTACGCCACCGCGAAGCTCACGATGAAGGCCGGCGAGGCGGTGCGCGCCGAGTCCGGAGCGATGCTCGCCATGTCTCCCGGCATCGCCATGGAGACCTCGACCCAGGGCGGGGTGCTCAAGGGCCTCAAGCGCGCGGTGCTGGGCGGCGAGTCGTTCTTCATGAACACCTACACCGCGCAGGCCGACGGCGCCGAGCTGTACGTCGCCCCCGCACTCCCCGGCGACATCGTGTCGTGGCCGCTGCAGGGGGCGGCGCTCTACGTGCAGTCGGGGTCGTTCCTCGCCTCCTCGAGCGGCATCGAGGTCGACACCAAGTGGGGCGGCGGCAAGACGTTCTTCTCGAGTGAGGGCCTCTTCATGCTCCGGGTCTCCGGCACCGGCGAGCTGGTGCTGTCGAGCTACGGCGCCATCCACGCGATCGACCTGGCTCCGGGGCAGTCGTACACCGTCGACACCGGGCACATGGTCGCCTGGACCGAGGGCATCACCTACAACGTCCGCAAGGTGGGCGGCTGGAAGTCGACGCTGTTCTCGGGCGAGGGGCTCGTCTGCGACCTCACCGGCCCCGGCCGGATCTACCTGCAGACCCGCAGCACCGACGCGTTCCTGGGGTGGCTGATCCCCAAGCTGCCGCAGCCGAGCAGCAGCTGAGCCGGCTGCCGGTTTCCGCGGGGTTTGGCCCCCAACCGCAACTTTCCGGACCCGAAACCTGCGGTTCGTGACCAATCGGCACGATCAGGACCGGGGCTGCTCCTCGTCGAACCACGGGTCGGCGAGGAGGTACTGGGTCAGCCGGCCCGGGTGCTGGTGCGCGGGCCGGACCGGCTCGGGCACCATCCGCCCCTCGACCGTGTCCCAGAAGAGGTCGGCCGCGTGCATCACCTTGCGGGCGACCAGCCCGGCCAGCCGGGTGTGCGGGGCGTAGGGGTGCGGCCGGGTCGGCGCCGAGACCTCCGAGCGGTAGAGGCGCTCGGTCAGGTCGTCGAGCGCTCCGTGGTCGAGACGGGCGGCGAGGCGGCCGACGAGCTCGCGCTCGCGGCGGCGCTGGGCGACCAGCGCCTCCCCGACATCGGCCCAGACCGAGCCCCAGGACCGGCCGGCCTGGAAGACCGAGCCGTACTCGCGCGCCTTGACGTGCGCGAGCGCCAGCTCGAGCTCGCGCGCGACCCGCAGGTAGTCGTGGACCAGCTGACTCCCGTCGGGCACCGACCGGCGGACCGCGGGCAGGAGGGCAGCGTCCACGGCGGCGAGGTGCTTGCTCGCGATCGCGAGGAACGTGTCGATGTGTTCGTAGCCCTTGCGTGGCTGGCACGGCGTCCGCATCATCGCGCTCGCCTGGTCGAAGCGGGCCGCGAGCAGCTCGTGGGTGTGCTGGACCGACCTGCCGAGGACATCGAGCGCGTCCATGGGCCTCACCTCATCCCGAAAAGGGCACCGCCTCCATGGTGCTCCCGGGCGCCCCCGGCCACAAGGCCTCAGCAACCGAGGAGCCACCGCATGACGTGGGTGCCGACCGGGAGGCCGAACCGGTCGTAGTAGGCGAACATCGCGCGCAGCCACGCCTCCTCGCGCCCCCGCGGCTGCCCCGTCGGTCGCTCGACCACAAGGCCGACGCCGGCCGTCGCGGCGAGCTCCGCCACCGTCGTGGACACCGAGGCCAGCTCGTACGTCGCCCCCTCGTGCCCCTCCTCGAGCAGCACGGTGGCCGCCGCCTCCGCGACGTCGCCCAGCTCGGCGAAGCCGAACGGTGCATCGGCCCGGTAGGGCAGCCGGACGGTGGTGGTCAGGTCGAGGTTCTGCAGGTAGGCGCCGGGCTGGAGGATCGTCCAGGCCAGGCCCGATCGACGTACGACGTCCTCGGCCAGCGCCTTGCCGAGGTGGTGCGGCATCTCGGGCACGTACGGCGACGCCACCGAGTGGTACACGACCCGGTCCAGCCCCGCGGACGTCGCCGCGGCCACGGCCTGGGCGACGTACGCCGGCTCGTCGGGGTGCAGGTTGGGGGCGATGACGTAGGCCGTATCGCAGCCGTCGAGCGCGCCCGCCAGGTCGGCCCACCCCGCCCGGCCGATCGCGACCGGCTCGGCGCCGCGCGCGGCGAGCGCCGCCACGACGGCCCGCCCGGTCTTGCCGTGCCCACCGAGCACCGCGACCCGGGTCATCCGGCTCGCCCCCCGGACCCGCGTCGATTGGTCACGAACCGCACGTCTCGGCCCCGGAATGTCGGGGTTGGGGACCAAACCCCGAGCCCAGGCCCACGCTAGACCAGGTCCACGGCGGCGTGGGGCGCCCCGTCGGCCAGTCGGGCGTACCCGGGTCCCCGGTCGAAGAACGCCTCGCTGGCGGCCGGGCGGGCGCTGCGCTCGGCGGCCGTCGCGGCCTCGTCGAAGCCGAGCGAGTCGTCGTCGAGGGACCCGGTCAGGACCACGCCGTACGCCGAGCGCGCCGCCTCGGGCGACACCTTGCGCCAGACCACGTCGCGGACCACGAGGGCCGGGTCGCGCTCGAGCGGGTCGCCCCAGCCGCCGCCGCCGGTCGTGCGGATCCGGATCACCTCACCGGCGGCCACCGGCTCGGCGTCGGCGAGGGCGTCGACCTCGCGCTCGTTCGGGCCCCCGGGGTCGATGACCACCGAGAACGGCTGGCCGGCCAGGCCGCCCTTGACACCCCAGCAGGCCAGGATCGACCGGTCCGCGATCGACATGAAGTGGCCGTCCTTGAGCATCCGGACGTGCTTCTCGTAGCCGAGCCCGCCGCGGAACTTCCCGGCGCCGCCGGAGTCCATGGCCAACCCGAGGCTCTCGACCCGGAACGGGAAACGGGCCTCGGTGAACTCGCTCGGCAGGTTCCGCGAGTCGGGCACCACGTGGATCGTGTCCTCGCCGTCGGCGTAGTAGCGGCCGCCGGAGCCACCGCCCAGCACCTCGCGCATCAGGTAGGGACGGCCCTCGAGGTCGTCGCCGTAGACGCCGGTGTAGCGGATCGTCTCCTGGTCGGCCGGCATCCTGCCGTCGACGGCCTTCGCGACGACACCGGCCAGCACGCCCAGCAGCCGCAGGATCACGAACGTGCGCGCGTTCGTGGGTGCCGGGAAGACCGGAGTGAGGAGGGTGCCCGGTGGCGGGAAGCGCATCTCGATGAGCGGCACGATGCCCTCGTTGACGTCGAGCTCGGCCATCCGCTCGGGGGTCTCGGCGAGGTTGCGCAGGATCGGCGCCAGCCACTTCTTGAGGAAGACGCCGTCGCTGTAGTCGCCGCAGTGGTTGATCGGCCCCTTGGCCTGCGGCGAGGTGCCGCCGAAGTCGAGGATCAGCCGCTCGCCGTCGGGGTCGTCGGCTGCGGTGCGGGTCAGCGTGATGCGTTGCGTGTGCAGCTGCGGCTCGTCGACGCCGTCGTGCTCCGCGTAGTCCTCCCACACCCACTCCCCGACCGGGATCTGGCTGAGGATCTCGCGGCGGTACGTCGTGGTGGTGCGGTCGATGATCGCGTCGAAGCAGGACTCCACCGTCGCCACGCCGTAGCGGTCGAACAGCTCGCCGAGGCGGCGGGCGCCCATCAGGCAGGCCGAGCACTCGGCGTCGAGGTCGGCGGAGAGCGACTCGGGCATCCGGGAGTTGCGGGTCATGATCGACAGCGCGGCCCGGTTCGGCACGCCGGCGTCCCAGAGCCGGATCGGGGGGACCATCAGGCCCTCCTCGAAGACGCTGGTGGCGTGGGAGGGCATCGAGCCGGGTACGGCGCCGCCGATGTCGTCGTGGTGCCCGAAGGCCTGCACGAACGCGACGACACGCCGCTCTCCCTCGGGCCCGGCGAAGACCGGGACGGTCACGCAGAGGTCGGGCAGGTGGCCGATGCCGCCCTCGGAGCGGTAGACGTCGTTGTGGAAGAAGACGTCGCCCTCGCGCATCTCCTCGATCGGGAAGTCGCGCGCGATCGGGTGCACGAGCGCGCTGTAGGACCGGCCGGTCAGCTTGCGCAGCAGCCGGTCGTGGATGCCCGCCCTGAAGTCGTGGGCGTCGCGGATCATCGGGCTGCGGCTGGTGCGGCCGATCGCCGTCTCGACCTCCATCTCCACGCTCGCGAGCGAGCCCTGGACGATCTCCACGAGCACCGGGTCGGCACTCGCACCCGCGTCGTCGGTCAGGTGGCCGAAGGGGAACTGGGTCGGTGCCCTTCGAGACGGTTGCTGCGCAACCTCCTCAGGAACCACCCTTCGGCTCTCGCCGGTGGTCGCGCTCACTTCTCGCTCCTCGTCACGATGATGTTGAGGTACTCGTCGATGCGGGCGACGAAGCCCGGGTGCAGCGGGACCGTGGAGCCGAACTCCTCGATGATCGCCGGGCCGGTCACGACCGTGCCGGGCACTAGGTCGTCTCGCCACAGCACCGGCGACTCGACGTAGCCCGCTGCTGCGTCGAAGCAGACCGCCCTGGTCACCGGGTTTCGAGACGGTTGCTGCGCAACCTCCTCAACCAACGAGGAACCGGTGGTTGAGGAAGGCGCGCTAGCGCCTGTCTCGAAACCACTCGTGGCATGGCGCTTGATCTCGGGGCGCTGGATCGGGCCGATGCCCGAGACCCGGAGGTTGACCCACTCGACCTGCTGGGTGGTGTCGCCGGCGAAGTCGTAGCCGTAGAGCCCCCGGTGCGCGGCGTGGAAGCGCCCGGCGACCTCGTCGAGCACCCCTTGGTCGATCGCACCGTCGGGCACGGGCACCCGCACCTCGTAGGCCTGCCCGAAGTAGCGCAGGTCGGCGGTGCGGACGAACGAGTGCTCGCTGTCGGCGAAGCCCTCCTTGGTCAGCGCATCGCTGGCCTGGTCGCTCAATGCGGCGTACATCGTCGCCACCGCGGCGGGGTCCAGAGCGTCGGCGAGGGAGACGTGCGTCTGCACGTAGTCGTTCTTGACGTCGACGGTGAGCAGCCCGAATGCCGAGACGTTGCCGGGGTTCGGCGGCACCAGGACGGTCGGCAGCCCGAGCACGTCGACCAGCCGGCAGAGCAGCAGCGATCCGGAGCCACCGAAGGTCGTCAGCGTGAAGTCGCGTACGTCGAGCCCGCGCTTGACGGTGACCTGGCGCAGCGCGTTGGCCTGGTTCCACGCGGAGATCTCGAGGATGCCGGTGGCGCAGGCCTCGGGGGTGAGACCGAGCTCCTCGGCGAGCTTGCGGATGCCGGCCTGCGCGGCCTCGACGTCGAGCGGGATCTCCCCACCCAGCAGGTGCGGCGGGATCCGGCCGAGGAAGACGTGGGCGTCGGTGATCGTGACCTCGGTGCCACCCTTGGCGTAGCAGAGCGGACCCGGGTCGGCGCCCGCCGACTGCGGGCCGACCTTGAGCGTGCCCTCGGGAGAGAGCCAGGCGATCGAGCCGCCGCCCGCGCCGACGGTGACGACGTCGATCATCGGGATCTTGGACGGGAAGGCGCCGACCGAGCCCTCCGTGGTGAGCGTCGGCTCGCCGTCGATCACCACGGAGACGTCGGTCGAGGTGCCACCGCCGTCACTGGTCAGGACCCGGTCGAAGCCCGCCACCTTGGCGATCAACGCGGCACCGAGCGCGCCGGCAGCGGGGCCGGACAGCACGGTGGTGATCGGCTGGTGCACGACCTCGTCGGCCGAGAGCACCCCGCCGTTGGACTTCATCACGTAGAACGGCACCGACCTCTTCTCGGTGGTCGAGCCTGTCGAGACCCCGGCGTACTCCGCCAGGCGCGTCTTGATGTTGGTGACGTACGCCGACAGCCGGGGCTTGACGGCGGCGTCGACCAGGGTGGTCATCGCGCGCTCGTACTCGCGGTACTCGCGCAGCACCTCGCTGCTCAGCGACACGACGGCGTCGGGGTGCTCCTCGGCCAGGACCGCCCGCATCCGCTCCTCGTGCGCCGAGTTGGCGTAGGAGTGCAGGAAGCAGACGCCGAGCGTGTGGACGCCGTGCTTGCGGAACCAGCGGGCGGCGGTCCGCGCCGACTCCTCGTCGAAGGGCCGCACCTCGGCCCCGGTGAAGTCGAGCCGGCCGCCGACGCCCACGACCCGGTCGCGCGGGACGATCCGCGCGGGCTTGACCCAGAAGTAGGAGTTGCCGTAGCCGTCCGGCACCGACTGGCGGGCGATCTCGAGCATCGCCTCGTAGCCCTCGGTGGTGATGAACCCGAGCCGGTCGACCTTGCCCTCGAGGAGCTGGGTGGTCGCGACCGTGGTGCCGTGGCTGACCGCGGCGATCGCGTCGCCGTGACCCTCGGGCAGCCCGAGCAGGCCGAGCACCTTGTCGATGCCCGCCATGAAGCCGTCGGCCGGGTTGGCCGGGGTCGACGGGGTCTTGGTCGTGACGAGCAAACCTGCGTCCTCGTCGAAGGCGACGACGTCGGTGAACGTGCCTCCGGTGTCGATGCCGATCCGGATCCTGCGGGTGGGGGCAGCCATGCCCCCGATTCAATCGGTACGTCATCCCCCGGGCCACGGCACAACTTGCCGACGGACCCAGGATTCGTCGGCAACCTCTGCCACGCAGGCGTCGCGGGCCGGGGCGGCCGCCGGTCAGGGGCCCTCCGAGACGGTCGCTATGCGACCTCCTCAGGGACCGTCGGGAGCGCGCTCGTTGTAGATGCCGGCCTCGGGCTGGCCCGAGAGCCGCTGGACGGCGGCCATGATCTCGTCGGTCGCCTCGCGACGGGCGCGACCGCTGGGCACCCCGTCAAAGCGGCCGGTGAAGTCGATCGGCTCGCCGAACCTCACGGTGATCGGCACGATCCTCGGCAGGTTGGACCCGACCGGCTGGAGGTCCTCGGTGCCCCGCAGGCCGACGGGCACCACGGGCACGCCGGCGGTCAGCGCGAGGTGGGCGACCCCGGTGCGGCCGCGGTAGAGGCGGCCGTCGCGGGAGCGGGTGCCCTCGGGGTAGATGCCGAACGCCTCGCCCCGGCCGAGCACCTCGAGCGCGGTGTCGAGGCTGGCCAGCGCGGCCTTGCGGTCGTCGCGGTCGACGGGCAGCATCCCCAGGCCCGCGAACCAGCCGCGCGTCAGCGCGCCCTTCACGCCGGTGCCGGTGAAGTAGTCGGACTTCGCGAGGAACACGACCTTGCGCGGCACGACGCACGGGATGACAACGGAGTCGGCGAAGCTGAGGTGGTTGCTGGCGAGGATCACCCCGCCGGTGCGCGGCACGTGCTCGAGCCCGGTCACCGTCGGTCGCCAGACCGCCCGGGCAACCGGCGGGACCACCCGATGCAGCACGCTGTAGAACACGGGGCCATCCTCCCCCACGGACGGATCGGCCGACAGCCGTACCAACGGGTGGCGCGCAGGGCCATAGTGGGAGTCATGGCTGACGACGAGCAGATCCAGGACACGATCAAGCGGCTCATCGAGGACGAGCACCGGGTGCGCGAGCGGCTGGCGGCCGGCGAGATCACGCCGGCCGAGGAGCACGAGCGGCTGCGCGAGCTCGAGGTCGGGCTCGACCAGTGCTGGGACCTGCTCCGGCAGCGCCGCGCCCGCCGCGAGTTCGGCGAGGACCCGGAGGCCGCCGAGGTGCGGCCCCCCGGCACGGTCGAGGGCTACCTGAGCTGACCGCCCGACCTGGGCGAAGGGCCCTCACGCGGATGAGGCGCAGGGCCCTTCTGGTTCGACCGGTCACGATGCTGCTCCCGCCGGCCGCTCACGAGATCGGCGGCGCGCCCGACTCGTGCGAGACGATGTCGCGGGCGAGCGACTCCCACTTCGCGTAGGCGTCGGGGCAGCACGACCTCTGCACCTGCTGGGCGGCCTGGGTCACCGTCATCGACTGCCAGCCGCTGATGTCGGTGAGCCCCGGGTTCGAGGTGTGGCTCGCGACGCCGTAGAACGCCTTCGACGACTTCACCGGGTCCATGATCTGCGCCTCGGTGCCCCAGCCCTGGCTGGTGCGCTGCTGGAAGAGCCCGAGCGAGTCGCGGTCGCCGTAGTCGATGTTCAGCAGCGTCGACTCCTGCATCGAGGTGGCGAGTGCGATCACCCAGCCGTACTCCGGCACGCCCGCCCCCTTCCCCACACCGATGATCGTGCGGGCGTTCTGCTTCTGCTCCGGGGACAGCGAGTCGTACGTCGTGCCCGGGGTCGATCCGCCTCCTCCGGTGCCGAGCAGCTCCTGCCAGGTGGCCGGGCCGACGATGCCGTCGACGGTGAGACCGTGCGCGGACTGGAAGCTGCGCACGGCGCTGTCGGTGGCCGGACCGAAGGCCCCATCGGTGGAGAGCGACGAGCCGTGCTTGACCAGCTGCACCTGGAGGGCCTGGACGGTTGCGCCGCTGCTGCCCTGGCGAACGGTGCTGACCAGCGCCCCGAACGTCGCGGGTCCGGCGGCACCGTCGGCGCCCAGGCCGTGGTCGGACTGGAAGGCGGTGACGGCCGCCTTGGTGCCGCTGCCGAAGTCGCCGTCGGCGGTCGTGGTGTAGCCGCGGGAGGTGAGGAGGTACTGCAACGAGGTCACGTTGGCGCCGGTCGAGCCGGTCGTCAGCGTGGGGTAGGTCGCGGCGTACGACGGGGCGGCGACGCCGCCGGCCAGGCCGAGCGCCAGGAGGAGGGCGAGCACCGGGACCAGGACGTGCTGGCGGATCCGGCGCAGGGCGAAGTGATGTTCCCGAGAGATGGACATCGCCTCAGTCAAGCAAGACGAGGGCGATTCGGGAACCCCACCTCGGTAACCGGGCCGGGAAATAGGCGAAGGGCCCTCGCGAGTATGAGTCGCAAGGGCCCTTCAGTTGATCGGTACCGGTGACGCTTCCGATCGATGGTCTTCGACTCCGGCCCCAGCGGCTTCGTCACCCTGCCGCTGCGGCGGGTTGCCCCGCCGTGTGGACCCTCGTCTTCGAGCCATCCCGCACTCCCCGGAAGGAGTGCGTGAGAGAGTTCTATGTCCTGCGGGCGCCACCGCGCAAGCACTTTCGCCAAGTATTTCAGGGGATTTCTTCGGATCGGCGTGTCCTCCACAGGTCAGGCCCATTGCTCCACAGGAAAGGCCGCTCCGTCCACAGGTTCGACGCGAGCCTGTGGAGAAAGCAGCCGTTCGCACGCCGCTCGCCGGTGGGTCGTCCAGTCGTCGCACCCCCGACGCCGAGCCGCCCGAAAGTTTCGGGCGGGTCGGCCGAAATGGGTGAAGGGCCCTCGCGAGTATGAGTCGCGAGGGCCCTTCGGCTCGACCGGTTGGGTGACGCTCCGGCCGATCGGCGGTGCTCCGCCCCCGGCGGCCATGTCACCCGGCCACCGCGGTGGGTCTCCCCACCGGTTGGAGCTTCGTCCGTTCCGATCCCGCGCTTCCCGGAGGAAGTGCGTGGGGAAGTTCTATGCCCTCCGTCACCCGGCGCACAAGGGCTTTCCGTACCTTTTTGCCCAGGCGCGTGAACTGGTCCGAGTCATCCACAGAACGCCCCCGCTCCTCCACAGGAATGGGACCTTTGTCCACACGCCGGGACCGTCGGCTGTGGAGAAGTGCGGCCTCGCAGGCGGCTGCGATCGGTCGGCCCGCATCAACGTCGGGGGCGGGGGGTACCGAACCGGGGACCGGACCCACCTGAGCTGGAGGACATGATGAGCGAGCAGCCCGACGACGTGGCCGAGCAGACCGGCACCGACACCGGCGTGGACGTCACCGACGACTCAACCACCCAGCAGGAGAGCTACCACGGGTACAGCGTGGACGACGAGGACCAGCCGCAGGGTGACGGCGACAGCCTCGTCGACGACCGCGGCCTCCCGGAACCCCTCGACGAGGGCTACTCGCCTCCCGAGAAGTGGTCCGCGGCGCAGGGCTACGGCAACACCCCGCTCGAGGAGGAGCTCGGGGAGACCCTGGACCAGCGGGTCGCCCAGGAGATCCCGGAGCCCGACCCGTACCTGGCCGCGGCCCAGGAGGACGCCGATCCCGACATCGAGGTGGGCGACGAGCGGGCCGGCCGGCTCGTCGCCGAGGACGAGGGCGTGGCCACCGACACCGAGAAGGACCTGGTGGCCAGGGACGTCGGCATCGACGGTGCCGGTGCCTCCGCGGAGGAGGCGGCCGTCCACCTCATCGACGACGGCACGGAGGACGTCGCTCCGTGAGCGGTCCGCACGCCCCTGCTCAGCCCTGCGCAGGGCCGGGCGGTCAGGCCGCGGACGGCCCGCTCGTGGCGGCCTCGAAGGCGGCGGCGATCTCGAGCAGGCGTCGGTCGGCGCCGTGGGGAGCGACGACCTGGATGCCGACCGGCAGCCCGTCCGGGGTGTGGCCCGCGGGGATCGAGATCGCCGGGCAGCCGGTGACCGTGATCAGGTACGCCGCCCGCATCCAGTCGAGGTAGGTCTCCATCGGCCGGCCGTTGATCGAGGTGGGGAACTCCTGGTCGGCCGGGAACGGCGGCACCTGCGAGACCGGCAGCACCAGCACGTCGTACCCGCCGTCGTCCCGGTCGAAGAAGTGCCGCATCCGCTCCGACAGCGCCGTGCGCTGGGTGTAGGCGCGGGCGACATCGGCACCGGACAGCGTCTCCCCCAGCCGGATGTTGTCGGCGAGGGACTGCTTGAAGGACTCGGGGTGCTCGCGCAGGAGCGGCCCGAGCTTGGCCTGCAGGTGCCAGGCGCGCAGCGTGCGGAACGTGTCGTCGGCCTCGGCCAGGTCGGGGTGCACCGCACTCACCGAGGCGCCGGCCGCCGTGAAGACGGCCGCCGATGCCTCGACCGCGGCGGCCACGTCGTGGTCGACCTCGCCCGCCCCGCCCAGGTCGGTCGAGAGCGCCCCCCGCAGCCCGGCGAGCGAGCCGGCGAGCGGCGGCGCGAAGGTGACCCCCGGGTCGCCGAGGGCGTGCGGGGCCCGGGGGTCCGGACCGGCCAGCACCGAGAGCAGCAGCGCCAGGTCCCCGACGTTGCGGGCCAGCGGACCACCCACCGACGTGGTCTCCCACTGGTTGTAGAGCGGCCACTCGGGCACCCGGCCCAGCGACGGCCGCAGCCCCACGACCCCGCAGAACGAGGCCGGGTTGCGCAGCGAGCCGCCCATGTCGGAGCCGTCGGCGAGCGGCACCATGCCGGCCGCCAGCGCGCACGCGGCACCCCCGCTCGACCCACCGGCCGAGCGGGTCGGGTCGACCGGGTTGAGCGTGGTGCCGAAGACCGTGTTGAACGTGTGCGACCCGGCGGCGAACTCCGGCACGTTGGTCTTGCCGATGACGACGACCCCGGCGCGTCGTACGCGTTCCACGAGCAGCTCGTCGGCGTCCGGCATGTGCTCGGCGAAGAGCGGCGAGCCGTACGTCGTGCGCCACCCCGCGACCGCGTGGGTGTCCTTGAACGCGAACGGCAGGCCGTGCAGCGGCCCGACCTCCGCGCCGGCGGCCAGGGCCTCGTCGGCCGCGGCGGCCCCCTCGCGGGCGCGCTCCTCGTCGAGCGAGACGATCGCGTTCAGCCGCGGGTTGCGCTCGGCGATCCGCGCGAGGTGGAGCTCGAGCAGCTCGCGGGCCGAGATCTCCCGGGCGCGTACGGCGGCGGCCTGGGCGCGGGCGGTCGAGTCGACCGAGAGGTCGGTCATCGGGGTCGTCGGGAGGGGAAGACCGATCCCGCGATGACGCCGAGCAGCACCAGCCCGGCGCCGACCGCGATGCCCTTGACGAAGTCGCTCTGGGAGCCGATCGCGGCCGGCCCGCCGGCCCGGGGCGGAGCGGTGAAGACCTGCCCAGCGGTCGGCGCGGATCCCTCCGGGGTCTCGACGTCGGTGGTCGAGCCTGTCGAGACCTGCTCGACCAACGAGCTGCCCACGTTGGCGAAGAACTCCTTGGCCATCCGCTTCGACACCGAGGTGAGCATCCGTTGACCGACGCCGCCGACCATGCCGCCGACGACCGCGTCGGCTTCGTAGGAGATCAGCGTGGCGCCCGGCTCCACCTCGGAGAAGCTGACGCCGACGGTGGCGTCGATGGTGCCCGGCGCCCCGGCGCCCTGGAGCCGCATCACCAGCGACTGGTGCCGGTTGAGGTCCGAGAGCTCGCAGGAGCCCGAGTAGGTCCCCTTGATCGCCGCCACGCCCGCGGTCACCGTCATCGCGTAGGAGTTCGCCGAGGTCTCCTCGAGCCGCTCGCAGCCCGGGATCGTGCTGACCAGGACGCGGGGGTCGAGCAGCGCGTCCCACACCGCCGCGACCGGGAACGGGATGGTGTCGGCACCGCTGATCTTCATGTGGTCTCCTCAGGGGTCCCGGGGGTTCGAGGCGGTTGCTGCGCAACCTCCTCCACCACCGGAGGGCGCTGCCGGCGCAGCTCGAACAGGTCGGACGGGGAGATGGGCATCGCGGTGATCGGGATCCCCTCGGCGTCCTCGATCGCGGCGGCGAAGACCGCGGCCGACGGGATCACGCCGGCCTCCCCCGCGCCCTTGATGCCGAGCGGGTTCAGCGGGGACGGGGTCTCGAGGTGGTCGATGTCGATGCCGTCGGGGATCTCGGTGACGTAGGGCATCAGGAAGTCCATGAACGACGCGTTGAGCAGCTGCCCGGACTCGTCGTAGGCCATCCGCTCGAAGAGCGCGCCGCCGATGCCCTGGGCGACGCCGCCGTGGATCTGGCCCTCGACGATCATCGGGTTGATCAGCCGGCCGCAGTCGTGGACGACGGCGTACTTGAGGATCGTGATCTCCGCGGTCAGCGGGTCGGTCTCGACGATGACGGCGTGCATGCCGGAGGCGAAGGTCGCTCGCTCCGGGGAGTAGAAGTCGCGGCCCTCGAGCCCCGGCTCCTCGTCCTCGGCCACCGGGGGCTTGCCCGGGTCGCCCACCGAGAACTGGGTCGCGGCCTTGGACGCCTCGTCGAAGGCGTAGCGCAGCGGGTTGGAGAGCACCGAGACCGTGCCGAGGTCGATCGAGGTGCCGGGCGAGCCCTTCACCGACACCACGCCGTCCACGATCTGCAGGTCGGCCGGGTCGGCCTCGAGCGCGTCGGCCGCGATCCTGAGGACCTTCTCCTTGGCGCGCTTGGCGGCCAGGTGGATGGCCGAGCCGCTCATCACCGCGGCCCGGGACGCGAAGGTGCCGACGGCGTACGGCATCCGCCGCGTGTCGCCGGTGACGACCTCGACGTCCTCGAACTTCACGCCGAGCTCGTCGGCGACCAGCTGGGCGAACACCGTGGCGTGGCCCTGGCCCTGGGTGGTGAGGCCGGTGGCGACCTTGACCTTGCCGGAGGTCTCGATGTGGACGTGCGCGCCCTCGTAGGGGCCGACGCCGGTGCCCTCGACGTAGCAGGCGAGGCCGATGCCGACCCGACGTCCCTGCGCGGCCATCTCGGCCTTGAACGCCGGGAACTCGTCCCAGCCGACCAGCGCCTTGATCTTCTCGAGCGAGGCCGGGTAGTCGCCGGAGTCGTACTCCAGCTCGCGGCCGTCCTGGAAGATCAACCCCTGGTCGTAGGGGAACTCGTCGGGCTGGATGAAGTTGGTCGCGCGGACCTCGGTGCGGTCCTTGCCGAGGTACTCGGCGATCGCGTCCATGGTCCGCTCCATCGCGTAGACGCCCTGCGGCCGGCCGG
>JAOPXF010000010.1 GCA_025965295.1 Nocardioides sp. | reverse complement strand
CACCCCGGACACCGCGGAGACGATGAAAGCGATGGTGAGCACCACGATGATGACGATCAGGACCGCGTTGCCTGCCCCGCCGATACCCGCGACGATGTCGAGACCGCTGCGAATCTGCAACTCCCAGCCCGAGTGACGCGGCCGAGCCGAACAGCGTGGCGAAGATCGCCAGCATGTCGATGACCTTGCCCCACGGTCCGTGCGCGTGCTTGCCGAGGAGGGGCTCGAAGGCGGCGGAGATCAGCTGCAGGCGGCCCTTGCGATACACGCCGTACGATATGGCGAGACCCACGACGGCGTAGATCGCCCACGGGTGCAGCGTCCAGTGGAAGAGCGTCGTGGCCATGGCGTTCTGGGTCGCCTGCGGGTTGCCGGCGTCACCGGTGCCGGGGGGCGGGGTCGCGAAGTGGGTGATCGGCTCGCTGACGCCGTAGAACATCAGGCCGATGCCCATGCCCGCGGAGAACATCATCGCCACCCAGGAGACGGTCCGGAACTCGGGCTCCTCGTCGTCTCGGCCCAGTGTGATGTTGCCGAAGCGGCTGAGCGCCAGCCACAGCACGAAGACCACGAAGCCGCTGGAGGTGAGCACGAAGAGCCAGCCGGTGTTGGCCATCGTCCAGTCGAGCGAGTCGCCCGAGACACTCGCGAGGGAGTCGGTGCTGACGAAGCCCCAGATCAGGAAGAGGACCGCGATCGCGGCGGTGACGCCGAACACGGCCTTGTCGAGGCCGCCACCGTGGTCCTCCTCGACAGGTACGTCGAGAGCCGGGTGGGAGGCGGTGTCGTCCGGTCGAGGGGTCATCCGACGACCGTGGCAGCGGTCGCGACCTGAAATCAACCTGAGAGCGTCAACCTCCGGGTGATCCTCCGCACGTGCCCGCTCACGCGCGGGAGCTGCGCTCGGTCCGCCCGCGCACGATCCCGATGAAGGTCTGCACGCGGGGGTCGTCGTCGTCGACGCGCCAGGCCAGCCCCACCTTCGTGGTCGGCAGGTCCGTCACCGGGCGGTAGGCCGTGTCCTTGCGCTGGACCAGCCGGGCGACCGACATCGGCACGATGAGGACGCCGGTGCCGCTCGCGACGACCTCGGCGGCGTCCTTCACCGACATCGGCGGCCACTCGAGCTGCGCCGCCTGCGGCGTCCAGCCCGACTCGTGGGGGAGCACCAGCTGCTCGTCGTCGAGGTCGGCCAGCGTGAGCTCGTCCATCACGGTCGCCACGTGCTCGGCACCCATGACGGCGACCGGCAGCTCGTCGTACAACGGGATGCAGTGCAGGCCGTCACGGTCGATCGGGAGCCTGACCAGGCACATCGACAGGTCCCCGTCGCGGAGTCCGCGCTCCTGCTCGTCCCTGGTGACCGGCACCAGCTCGAGGGGCTGGCGGCTGTAGCGCTCGCGCCACACGCGCGCCCACTTGTCAGGGGTCGCCCCGGTGACGAAGCCGACGCGGAAGGGAGGATGCACGGCCCCACGCTAGGCGAGGTGGTCCGGCGTGCCGACACGGAGTGCACGCGAAGGACTCCGCGACCGGGACCTGGCGGTGGAGAATGGCGAGGTGACCCCCGGGGTGAGCGGCGACGTCAGTGCGGCCGATGCCCTCGGTCCCCTCTGGCGACGTCGGGTCGCGGACGTGCGCCTGTGGGAGTCCGAGCTCCGGGCCCAGCGGCCGGAAGCCGTGCACGGTTTCCGGGTGTCCACCCGCCGGTTGCGCAGCTGCCTCGCCGGGTTCGCACCTGTGCTGGACGCGGCCATGTGCCGGGCCCTCGCGGAGAACCTGAGGCTCACGGCGGAGGCGGTCGGTGGAGCCCGGGACGTGGAGGTCCTCCGGGACCGGATCGCCGGGCTCGCGGAGGGCGCGGGCTCCGGCCCGGCAGAGCTGGCCGACCGGCTGCTGCCGCGCCTTCAGGAGTCGGCGGCCGAGGGCCGGCAACGGTCGATCGCCCACCTCGACAGCGCCGAGTACGACGCGCTCGTCCGGCGGCTCGAGGGTTTCGCCGACCTCCCTCCGTGGCAGCGCGCGGCCGAGGGACGGGCCAAGGAGGTGTTGCGGCCGCTGCTGCGCTCGGAGTGGTCGCGGTTCCGCAAGCGAGGACGGGCCGCGCTCGAGCCGGGCGCGACCGACGCCACGCTGCACGCGGCCCGCAAGGCCGCGAAGCGGGCCCGCTACGTGTCCGAGGCGTTGGTGCCGGTGTTCGGCCGCAAGGCCAGGCGGCTCGGGCTGGCGGCGGAGGGCGTGCAGGACGCTCTGGGGGAGTTCCAGGACACGGTCGTCACCCGGGCCTTCCTGGTCGACGCGGGCCGACCGGTGGCCCTCGGCGCGGCCGAGCACCCGTTCCTCGTCCGGATGCAGGAGCGCGAGGCCGAGGCCGCCGGAGTCCACCGTGCGGAGTTCGCCCGTCTGTTCGCCGAGGCGGACCGCAAGTCCCTGCGGGCCTGGCTGCGCTGACGCGGCCCCGCCCGCCGTCCTCGGCGTCGCTGCGCTGCCCTCAGGGGCCCTGTGGGGACGTTTACACCCTGGAATCACGAAGACCGGGATGACTTTGGCGGCGATTGCTGAATCCCTAACTGTCGAAGGTGTGCCCACGGCCAGAGGTGGTAAGTCGTGGTGCCCGTCGGCAATCGCAGCGGTCTTGAAGTCGGCTGAGCTGGCGGGTTCGCCGCCTCGAAATGACGAGAAAGCGCACCCTAGGGGTGCGCTCTCGCGACACGTACGTCAGCCCACTTGCTCGGCGGAACTCTCCAGGGGCCTGGCTCTCAGCTATCTTCCCGTGCAAGCAATGGACCTGGCCTCTTGCACCAGACTCTCAGCACTACTAGCACCGCTCAGCCAGTACCCGCGATTCTCGTCCTCCCAGAACACACCGTACTGACGATTGTTGAGCACATCAGGGTCTTCCCAGTCGACCGCGCCCTCCCATGGCCCGATCCTCACCGGCACCAACCGACCTGGGAATTTCTCCATCATCATGTCCGCAGTCAGGGCATCTTCGAGAGGAGTCAGGTCGAGCACCAATCCTCCCTCGGCGTAAACCTTGGGTAGTCCCACTCCGTCAGCGGGAGAGTTCGAGTAGACGACGAGTGCGTCCGTGCCGGGGTGGACAACCCCCTTGTCTGCCACCAGGCCGACGGCAGGCAGTCCGCCCAGCTCGCCCGGCACGCCCAGTGTCTTCAGGTCTGCCGAATCGGGAGTGCGCGCTTCGAGCGGGTAGATGACCTCCTGGGTGAGCCTGTCTTCTTGACTGGTGTACTCACCCGTGAACTTGAACGGTTCGGCCACGGGGCCACATTCGTCGCCTTCTGCACGTGGATCAACACTGCGTCCTGTGTCGCTTCCACAGCCGGCCGTGATCATGGCGGACAAGACCAGCCCACAGGACGCGAAACGTAGTGATGGTCGCGGATTCATGGCTTCTCCCTGCTAGTCCAACGCCCGGGCCTCGGTGCACGCCTACCTGGTCGAGGTGGGCGCCTACCGAACGTATCCCGGGCCTCACGTACACGGTCGCCGTCGACGCCCCGGCGTCCAGCGTGACCGTCCGCCTCCACGCCCCGCTCGATATGCCGCTCACCGTCCCCGGCTCACCGGAGCGGGCCAGCATCGGCGCGGTCGGGACCGCCGTCGTGGCGACGGACGAGTGAGGCAGGGGCTGGCTCAATCCGCGCCCCTGTCACCCCCTTCTGCTCGCTGCGATTCCAGTCGCCTACTCGACTGCGGCGCGTGCGCCGGCCGGGCGGGGCGTAGTGACGTCACGCCTGGCGGAACTGTGGTCCAGCTCCTCAGTGGTCGGGGAGATCCGGGACCGAAGCGTCACTCCCACCGGGACCTTGGGCCCTGTGCCGAGCGGGCACGCGAGGCCAGCGTGGACACATGGCCCCCGGGTCGACCCGCGAAGAAGGGAAGCGCTCATGAGCACAGACGAGCGGTGGTTCCCCGGCCACCTGAAGGACCTGTCCGTGGACGAGTGCCACGAGCGGCTGGCGCAGCACCAGGTCGGTCGCGTGGCCTACTGCGACGAGCACGGCCCGGTGGTCGTGCCGGTCAACTACACCTGGGACGAGGACGGCGTCTTGCTCCGCGTCTCGCCGCACTCGACCCTCGCGCGTGAGCTCGCGTCGGCGCAGGCCGCGTTCCAGGTCGACGAGTTCGACACCTACACCCAGTCGGGCTGGAGCGTCCTCGTGCGCGGCCGGGCAAAGTACGTCGATGCCGCGGACGAGCCCGCGGCGGAGCGGCTGTTCCCGTGGCCGGAGGGCCAGCGGACGCTGCACGTGCGGATCGAGGGCACCGAGGTCACCGGTCGCCGGATCGTGCCGGCCTGAGACCACCCGCGGGTTTGCCTCCCGCGCGCACCGGGTAGACGACCCTGCATGTCGGAGTTCGCGCTCAACCCCGCGGACATGCGCTCGGCGAGCGCCGCCGCGGACTCCGCGGCGGGAGAGGCCCGCGGCGCCGACGGTTCCGACGCGCTGTCGGCCCTGGCCGCGGCCCTGCCTGGCAGCACGACGGCCGAGACGGCCCCGCAGCTCGGCTCCGCGTGGGAGGCGGGGGTGTCGGCGTGGGCGGATGAGGTCGATTCCCTGGCCCGGGCCATCGACGACCTCGCCAGCGACGGCGTGCGCGTCGACAGCCGTGCCGGCGGCGCGCTGCACGGTCTGCAGGGCTGGCTCGGCGGGCGCGGGCCGCGATGACGACCTGGGGGGACGTCACGCAATGGCGGGGCGACGCCGTCGGCGCCGCAGGCGAGCAGTTGCGCGCCGACCTGCACAAGCTCGAGCGCGCGGCGGACGAGGTCCGCGGGCGTGTGGTCCCCGGCAGCTGGCTGGGCCTGGCACAGGTCTTCGCACGGGCCCGTCAGCGTCGGCTCGTCGCGACGATGGACACCCACGTCAGCGGAGCACAAGCCTTCGTGGCGGCGATCTTCGCCGCGGAGGGCAAGGTGGCCGGCATCCACGAGGTCGCGGTCGAGATCGAGCACGACGCGCGGGCACAACAGTTCGAGATCGGCCCGGACGGCACCGTCACGGACGTGGCGGGTTCGCGCAACTTCGAGTCGCCCAGGGCCGCCGATGCGTACGTGCACGGCCGCGTCGTCGAGCGGGACGCCCTGGTCGCGCGGGTCACGGGCGTCCTGGACGCGGCGTACGAGGTCGACAGCGCCCTGGAAGGGGCACGGCCCGACGACGCCTTCAACGATGCGGGCCCACTCGGGGTCGTCGACCCGCAGGTGGAGCGCGAGTGGTCGACGATGTCGGA
>JAOPXF010000001.1 GCA_025965295.1 Nocardioides sp. | reverse complement strand
GCCACCCGGGCCGCCGCGGTGCTGGTCCCACTGCTGTTCGTACTCGCCGCCGTCGTGGCGGCTCCGGTGTCTGTTGAATCCTGGGTGTCCCATGTCGGAACTTCCTCTCGATGGTTCGTGTGCGGATACCGCGTCGTGGCGACCGTTCGGTGACTGTCGCCGACTGTTCGCGATATATCGCTAGTGTACGCACAGGGCGGTGAGGGGCAAGACAGTTTCACCGCCCAGGCGGTGAAACTCTCATCTGGCCAGCCAGCCGGCGTACGCGTCGAAGGTGTACGGCCGGCCCAGGAACGCCTCGACGAGGTCCGCGGCGTCGCTGCTGCCGCCGGGCGCGAGGACCGAGTCGCGGTAGCGTCCCGCGACCTCGGGGTCGAAGAGGTTCGCGGGGTCGAAGGCACTGAACAGGTCCTTCGCGATGACCAGCGACCACATGTACGTGTAGTAGGCCGACGAGTAGCCGGTCAGGTGCCCGAAGCTCGCGAACATGTGGGTGCCCTCGATCCAGGGGTACGGCGAGTACCTCGCCTGGAGCGCCTTCATGGCCTCGGTCAGGTCGTCGGGCCGGTCGGTGTGGAACCAGTAGGACATCGCGGCGTAGAACATCTGGGCCCGCGCGTGCAGCCCCTTGCCGAAGTCGTCGGCCGCGCGCATCCGCTCGACGAGGCCGGCCGGGATGGGCTCGCCGGACGCATCGGTGGCGAAGCTGCGCAGGATGTCGGCGTCCCACGCCCACTCCTCGAGCATCTGGCTGGGCGCCTCGACGAAGTCCCACTCGGTGGCGACGCCCGAGAAGCGCGCCCACCCGGTGCGCCCGCCCAGCACGTGGTGCACGAGGTGGCCGAACTCGTGGAAGAGCGTGACGACGTGGTCGTGCTCCATCAGCCCCCGGGAGAAGTTGCAGACCAGCACCCCCTCGGGGAGCCGCCGTCCCTCCAGCCCGTCGACGAGCGTGAACTGCGCGGCGTGCTTGAACTTCCCCTCGCGCGGGTGCAGGTCGAGGTAGATCCGCCCGAACGGTCCGCCGGCCTCGCCCGCGCGGGCGTCGTACACGTCGTACGCCGCGACGTCGTCGTGCCAGACGACGGCGTCGGGGACCGGCTCCCAGCGCAGCCCGAACAGCCGCCCGGTCACGTCCAGCAGGCCCTGCCGCACCAACGCTGCGTCGAAGTAGGTCCGCACCAGCTGCGAGTCGACGTCGTGCTGCTCCTTGCGCACCAGCTCCTCGTAGTACGACGCGTCCGCGCCGTCGATCGTCGTCGCGTCGGGCACGTCTCGGCGGTAGCGCTCGAGCAGTGCGGCGAGGTCGCGCGCCATCGGCTCGGCGGCCGCCTCGGCGATCCGGTCGATGAACTCCGGGATCGCGGGGCCGGAGCCGATCATCTTCACGGCCGCGTCGTACGACGCCCAGTCGTCGTAGCCGACGAGGTTCGCGAGCTCGTGGCGCAGCGCGAACAGCTCGTGCAGCAGCGGCTCGTTCTGCGGGTGGCCGCGCTCGAGGAACGCGACCGTCACGTCCCGGCGGACCTGCGCATCGTGGGCGAACATCCGCACGGGCACGGCGTCCGGGTAGTCGGTGGTGACGCCGACGAGCCCGTCGTCACCGACCGGGTGGGCATCGAGCCAGTCCTGGGGCAGGCCCGCGAGACGCTCGGGCGCGACCCGGACGGTGCGGACGTCGTCGCGGATGTTGCGGCTGAACTCCTGGTCCAGCACGGTGAGGCGCTCCTGGATCGCCGTCACCCGAGCCCGCGTCTCGTCGTCGCGGTCGACGCCCGCCCGCCGGAAGTCCTCGAGCGTCTTCGCCAGCACCCGGGCCGCCTGAGGATCGAGCCCGCCGGCGTCGACGGCCGCCAGCCGGTCGTGGATCGCCCGGTCCTGGCGCAGCTCGGTGGCCAGCCGGTCGGCGTCCTGGCCGGCCTGCTCGCAGTAGGTGCGCACGTCGGGGTCGGGGTGCACGTTGGACAGCAGCGAGCTCAGGGCGGCCACCTCGCCGATGTGCGACGAGAGCTCGTCCCACTGCCGCACGGTGCCGAGCGCGTCGTGGGGTGTCGTGCCCGACCGCAGGTCCTCGGCCAGCTCGCGGGCGGCGTCCAGCCCGGCCGGGACGAGGTGGCGCAACCACTCACCGGTGTCGTCGGAGGCGGGCAGCCGCAGCGGCGTGGGGTGGTCGCTCATGGCGCCAGACTGCCACGCCGCCGGGAGAGGTAGGCGCGCTCCGCCTCGTTGGCGGTGGCCGCGATCGCCGCGTCGTATGCCGCCCGGGCCTCGCCACTGCGGCCCAGCCGACGCAGCAGGTCGGCGCGCGTCGCGTGCCAGGCGTGGTACGTCGACAGCCCCAGCCGGTCGACCTCCGCCAGCGCCACCTCGGGGCCGTCGAGCTCGGCGACGGCGACCGCGCGGTTGAGCTGGACGACCGGGCTGGGCGCCAGGGACTGGAGCTGGGTGTAGAGGGTGGCGATCTGGGCCCAGTCGGTGTCGGCCGCGGTCGGCGCGTCGGTGTGCACGGCGTTGACCGCGGCAAGGATCTGGTACTGGCCGGGGCGTCCGACCGCGAGGCATTCGCGCACCAGGGCGTGCCCCTCGGCGATCAGGCCCCGGTCCCAACCGCCGCGGTCCTGCTCGTGCAGCGGCACCAGCTCGCCCGCCGCGACCCGCGTCGTCCGGCGGGCCTCGGTGAGCAGCATCAGCGCGAGCAGCCCGGCCACCTCGGGGACCTCGGGCAGCAGCTCGCGAAGCACCCGGCCCAGCCGGATCGCCTCGCCGGTCAGCTCCTCGCGGATCGGGGCCTCGCCCGAGCTGGCGAGGTAGCCCTCGTTGAAGACCAGGTAGACGACGGCGAGGACGCCGCCCAGTCGACGGGTGAGGTCCTCGGGACCGGGCACCCGGTAGGGGATGTGCGCGTCGGCGATCTTGCGCTTGGCGCGGGTCAGCCGCTGGGCCATCGTCGTCTCCGGGACGAAGAACGCCTGGGCGATCTCGGCGACCGTCAGACCACCGAGCAGCTTGAGCGTGAGCGCCACGCGAGCCTCGGGGGCGAGGGCGGGGTGGCAGCAGGTGAAGATCAGCCGCAGCCGGTCGTCCTCGACGATACCGGTGGGCTCGTGGGGTGTGTCGTCCTCGATCATGTGTGCCGCCTGGTGCTTGGCGTCGCGGTGCGACTCGCGGCGGATCCGGTCGATGGCCCGGCGGGTCGCCGTGGTCGTGAGCCAGCCGCCCGGGTTGGGCGGGACCCCGTCGACCGGCCACCGCTCGACGGCGGCCAGCAGGGCCTCGCCGGCCGCGTCCTCGGCGAGGTCGATGTCGCCGAAGCGGCGGACCAGCGAGGCCACCACCCGGCCGTACTCCGCACGGTAGATCCGTTCGATGGCGGCCGCCGCTCCGTCCGGCTCGGTCATGCGGAGCGGGTCACTCGGACTGGAAGGGACGGACCTCGACCTTGGCGCCGCAGGCTCTCGAGCCCTCGGCGGCCCAGGCGAGTGCGGCGTCGAGGTCGGGCGCCTCGATGACCCAGAAGCCCCCGAGCCACTCCTTGGACTCGGCGAACGGGCCGTCGGTGACGATCACCTCGGCGCCGGTGCCGTCGACGGTGGTGGCCGACTCGATGGCGTGCAGGCCGCCGGCGAACACCCAGGCGTCCTCGGCCTGGAGCTTGTCGTTGAAGACGCCGGTGGCGTCGAAGTACGGCTGGACCTCCTCGGGCGACATCTTCAGGATCGGGTCGTCGGGGGTGTGGTGCACGGAGAGCAGGTACTGGGTCATCGTGGTTCCTCCTGGTCGGGGTCCGTTCGTGGACCGGGTCTCGACACGTCCACGAACACGATGCCGCCAATACGACACCTCGGTAGCGGGAACTTTTCTACCCTGTCGGGATGACGACTCCCGCGTTCCGGCTCTCCTCGACCGTCCTCGGTACGCCGGACCCGCGCGGCCTGGCGTCCTTCTACCGCGAGCTCCTCGGCTGGGAGGTGCGCGCCGACCGCGAGGAGTGGGTGGTGCTCAAGCCCGCCGACGGCGGCCCGGGTCTCGCCTTCCAGCGCGAGGACAACCACGTCCCGCCGACCTGGCCCGCCGCCCCGGGCGAGCAGCAGATGCAGTCCCACCTCGACATCGGCGTCGGCGACCTCGCGGCCGGGGTCCAGCGTGCGCAGCCGCTCGGCGCCACGCTGGCGTCGTACCAGCCCCAGGACGACGTCCGGGTGCTCCTCGACCCGGCCGGTCACCCGTTCTGCCTCTTCGAGTCGGCCTGAGGTCCTAGGGTCTGGCCATGACCGACTGGGCGGAGCTGTACCGGGACAACGTGGCGGCCCTGGCCGCCCTCGCCCAGGGCCTCACCGAGGACCAGCTCGGCACGCACCTGCCGGCGACGCCGGCCTGGACCGTGCACGACGTCTACGCCCACCTCGCCGGTGGGCCGGCCGACGCGCTGGCCGGGCGGATGGAGGCTGCGCCCGGACCGGAGTGGACGGCGCGGCACGTGGGTGAGCGGGCCGGCCTGCCGGTCGAGGTGCTGGTCGACGAGATCCGTGCCAACGAGGACGCGGTCGCGGCCTCCGTCGTCGACAACCCCAGCCCCGCGCTGGTCTGGGACCTCACCGTCCACCACGCCGACGTCCACGAGGCCCTCGACCTGGGCCGGCCGCCGGAGCGGCTCTGGCGTCCCGTGCTCGACGCCCTCGCACCGCGCCTGCTGTCCGGGGCACCGGCGGAGGTGAGCTCTGGCGATCTGACCGTCGGCGCGGGGGGCCCGCCGGTCACGGTGGCGCCGTACGAGCTCTTCCGGTCGCTGTTCTCCCGGCGCTCGCGCGCGCAGATGCGGGCCTGGGGCGCGCCCGCGCTCGACGACGAGCTGCTCGCCGGGATCTGCGTCTTCGGCCCCCGCGACGACGACCAGCCCGTCCCCGACTGACGTGCGCCCGTTCCGTGCTCTCGTGGCGCTGGCCGCCCTGCTGCCGGCCCTGTCCCTGGCCGGTCCGGCCGCCGGGGGCTCTGCCGATGCAAGCGGTGCCGACTCCCCGGCCGCCCACGCCGGCGACCGGGCCGGCGACCGGGCCGGCGACCGGG
>JAOPXF010000510.1 GCA_025965295.1 Nocardioides sp. | reverse complement strand
TTCGACAACGAGACCGTCGGCAAGATGCAGGGCCAGGCTCTGGTCGACGCGATGGGCGACAAGGGGAACATCCTGATGCTCAACGGCTCGCCCGACGACCCGAACGCCGCCCAGTTCAAGGCCGGCGCGCACAGCGTCATCGACGCCAGCGGTGTCAAGATCCTCGAGGAGTACGACAACCCCGACTGGAGCCCCGAGAACGCCCAGAAGTTCGTCACCGACCAGCTCAGCCAGTACGACCCCTCCGAGATCCAGGGCGTGTACGCCGCGAACGACGGTCAGGCCGGCGGCGTCGTCGCCGCGCTCACCGGTGGCGGTGTCGCTGCCGACGCCCTGCCCCCGATCACGGGCCAGGACGCCGAGCTCGCCGCCATCCAGCGGATCATCGCCGGGGAGCAGTCGATGACGATCTACAAGCCGATCCCGATCGAGGCCGAGACCGCCGCCGAGGTCGCCGTCAAGCTCGCCACGGGCGAGGACGTCGGATCGACCAGCGACACGGGCATCGACCAGTCCGACTACAAGGGCGTCAAGTCGTTCATCTTCGACCCGATCGCGGTGACGAAGGACAACGTCGCGGACACCGTCGTCGCGGACGGCTTCTACAAGGCAGCCGACATCTGCACGAGCGACTACGCGGACGCCTGCAAGGCGGCTGGCATCTCCTGATGACGACGCTCGCTTCGGAGGCGCCGGTCGGGGACGCAGTGCTGTCCCTGACCGGCGTCAACAAGAGATTCGGTGCTGTCCAGGCGCTGACCGACGTACATCTCGACGTACGGGCGGGTGAGGTCGTCGCGCTCGTGGGCGACAACGGCGCCGGCAAGTCGACGCTGGTCAAGATCATCTCCGGCGTCTACCAGGCCGACGACGGCGACATCAGCTTCGCCGGCCGCAAGATCAGCGTCGGTGGCCCGTCGCAGGCCCAGGCCCTCGGGATCGCCACGGTCTTCCAGGACCTGGCGCTCTGCGACAACCTCGACGTGGTGGCGAACCTGTTCCTCGGGCAGGAGCGCCACCTCGGGCCGGTGCTGAACGAGGTCGACATGGAGAAGGAGGCGTGGCGTCTGCTGCGCACCCTGTCGGCCAAGATCCCGTCGGTGCGGATCCCGATCGCCTCGCTCTCCGGCGGTCAGCGCCAGACGGTCGCGATCGCCCGCAGCCTGGTCGGCAACCCCAAGGTCGTGATGCTCGACGAGCCCACGGCCGCGCTCGGTGTCGCCCAGACCGCGGAGGTGCTCAACCTCGTCGAGCGGCTGCGCGAGACCGGGCTCGGGGTGATCCTGGTCAGCCACAACATGGCGGACGTCCAGGCGGTTGCCGACCGGATCGTCGTGCTCCGGCTCGGTCGCAACGCGGCGGAGTTCCGGGTGGACGAGGTCACGACCGAGCAGCTCGTGGCCGCCATCACCGGTGCCTCCGACAACGTGGTGGCGGCTCGGGCGGGTCGCCGCCAGGGCGCAGACGCCGCCGCGAGCGAGGAGGACCATCATGAGTGAGCAGGAGACTCCCGCCAGGTCGGTCGCGGCCGACCTGGCGGACGAGAGGCTGATCCAGAGCCAGGGCCTCGTGGGTGCCGCCCGGATGCAGCTGGGCCGGCTCCGCTCGGGTGACCTCGGCAGCCTGCCGGTGATCATCGGGCTGGTCGTCATCAGCCTCGGGTTCTACTCGCAGAACCCCATCTTTCTGTCCTCGCGCAACCTGGTCTCGATCACGCAGTTCGCCGCGCCGATCGGGGTCATCGCCCTGGGCATCGTGCTCGTGCTGCTCCTCGGGGAGATCGACCTCTCCGTCGGCTCCGTCAGCGGCCTGGCCGCCGCCGTCATGGCGGTGGTCGTGGTCCAGAAGAGCCACTCGACGCTCATCGGCATCCTCGCCGCGCTCGCGGTCGGCATCGCCATCGGGGTGTTCTACGGCCTGCTGTACACCCGCATCGGGGTGCCGTCGTTCGTGTTCTCGCTCGCCGGCCTCCTGGGTTTCCAGGGTCTGCTGCTCTACGTGTTGGGCAAGAACGGCACGATCAACCTGCCCCAGGACTCGTTCCTGCTCGAGTACACCCGCTTCAAGTTCGTGGGTGACACGGCGTCGTACGTCCTGGTCGCGCTCGTCGTGCTGGCCTTCCTCGGCTCCCAGCTGTGGGGCATCTCCTCGCGCCAGCGCGCCGGGCTGAGCACGCCGTGGCTGCCCATGGTGGCGATCAAGACGGTGCTGCTCGCGGCCGGACTCGGCTTCGTGACCTACTACGTCAACATCGACCGCGGGTTCACCTACCTGTGGATCTTCTTCGTGCTGCTCGTGGTGATCATGGACTTCGTGCTGCGCCGTACTCGCTGGGGCCGGCACGTGTTCGCGGTCGGTGGTAACGTCGAGGCCGCCCGGCGTTCGGGTATCAAGGTGGATCGGGTCTACATCTCGGTCTTCGCGATGACGTCCCTGCTGGCCGCTGTCGGCGGCCTGCTGCAGGCGGGTCTCCAGACGTCGGTGTCCCAGGCCAGCGGTACGACGGACACCAACCTGACCGCGATCGCGGCAGCGGTGATCGGCGGCACCAGCCTCTTCGGCGGCCGCGGGTCGGCGTACTCCGCGCTCCTGGGCATCCTGGTGCTCCAGGCGATCCAGAACGGGCTGAACCTGGTCCATGTGGACTCGTCGGTGCGGTTCATGGTCACCGGCGGCGTGCTCCTGGTCGCCGTGGCGATCGACTCGGTCTCCCGCAGGGCGCGCTCCTCGAGCGGCCGCGGCTGACGCCGACCCGCCCGAAACTTTCGGGCGGGTCGGCCCACCGGACCCGAGGTCACCCGTCTGCTGCGTGCACGGGTGGCCTCGGTGTTATTTTGGCGGCCCCCCTGGAGGACCGCACGGGGACACACCTTCCAGAGTCTCGAGGACAGCAGATGCGCAAGACGTTGATCGGCGCGGTGGCATCCGCCGCGCTCGTCGCCACCTCCCTCGCCGGCGTCGCCACCGCGGCCACGCGGGTGGACGGCAACCACTTCGCCGCGAGCGGCCTGACCCAGGTCAGCCATGGCTGCGCGGACACGCGGGCGCTGCCCTTCTCCAAGCCCAGGTTCGTGGTCGCGAAGGGTCCGAAGAAGCCGCCCCTCGGTGCCTACTCCGCGGGCTGGGTCACCCCCGGCAACACCTACGGCGTCGGCGTGACGGCCCACGTCGCCGACCCCGCCACTCTCGACACCCTGAGGATCGCGGTCTACTCCGCCGACGCGGACGTCGAGGGGATCGCGGTCGCGACGTACCACGCCCCGGACGACGACGGCGTCTGGAAGGGCATCGCCCAGCTCGGGTCCGACACGGCCAAGGGCTGGCACCCCGTGCGGGCCACGACGGCCGTCTACAGCTGGGTCCACTTCGTCGGTGACACGATCGACCGCGAGGACCCCGCGGGCACCCTCCAGGACATGACGGTGCGGCACGGCGGGAGCGGTGCCGGCGCGGAGGTCGGCTTCCTCTTCGGCTGCAACGGGAAGTGCTTCTTCGTCGACGACTTCCGGGTCTCGACCGGGGATGCGGGCCGGGTCTACGACCTCGGCGGCTACCGGTCCCGCACCACCCTGTTCACCCACTCCAAGGCGCGCAGCAAGATGACCCTGAACGCCGGGCAGCGCGTCAAGGTCACGGCGAAGGTGCGCTCGGTGACCGGCAGCCGGGCCCTGACCGGCAAGGCCCTGGTGCAGTCCCGGCCCAGGACCGGCAAGAAGTGGACCGTCCTGGACAAGCGGCGGGTGGGCCGGACCGGCAACATCACCTTCAAGGCCGCGCCCCGGGTCTCGAGTGTCTACCGCGTGGTCTACGCGGGGGTGGGCAAGTACGAGGGCAGCGCGTCGCCGAAGCTCACGATCCTGGTGCGCAAGAGGGTCAACGCCGGCCTGGTCGACAGGACCGTGACCCGCGGTCACTCCTTCACGGCGACCGGCAAGGTGGCACCGTCCCGCGCGTCGAAGATCACGCTCGAGCGCTACCTCAAGGGGGCCTGGCGGGTCGTCAAGCGTGGGTCAACGGACGGTCAGGGGCACTTCCGGATCTCGGCGGTCGCCAAGTCTCTCGGCGCCAGCTACTGGCGCGTGTCGGCCCGGTCGGGCGGCGGGACGCTCGGCGCCCACTCCGACGTCCTGAAGCT
>JAOPXF010000499.1 GCA_025965295.1 Nocardioides sp. | reverse complement strand
CCGACGCGGTCAAGTTCGACACCCTCAGCTACAACGAGTTCCTCACCCGCGGCCTCAAGGTCGCAGACGCGACGTCGATCAGCCTGGCCCGCGACAACAACCTCGACATGATCGTGTTCAACCTCTCCGAGCCCGGGACGATCGGTCGCGTGGTCAAGGGTGAGAAGATCGGCACGACGCTCTCGCGCGACTGATCAGCTCGCTGCGCACTTCCACCCCCAGGCAAGGAGAACCGGTGATCAACGACATCCTCAACGAGGCCGACGCCAAGATGGACAAGTCGGTCGAAGCGACGCGCGAGGAGTTCGCGGCGATCCGTGCCGGACGGGCCCAGCCCAGCATGTTCAGCAAGATCACCGTCGACTACTACGGATCGCCGACGCCGCTGCAGCAG
Organism: Nocardioides sp.; assembly: GCA_025965295.1. Taxonomy (GTDB): domain Bacteria; phylum Actinomycetota; class Actinomycetes; order Propionibacteriales; family Nocardioidaceae; genus Nocardioides. The sequence continues at coordinate 5,631 of JAOPXF010000499.1, read as the reverse complement.
CTCGCCTCGTTCACCGCCCCCGAGGCCCGGATCATCCTGATCCAGCCCTACGACGTGGGCGCGATGGGCAACATCGAGCGGGCGATCCGCGACTCCGACCTCGGCGTGAACCCCTCCAACGACGGCAAGATGCTGCGCTGCGTCTTCCCGGAGCTGACCGAGGAGCGCCGCAAGGAGTACATCAAGGTGGCCAAGGCGAAGGCCGAGGACGGCCGGGTCGCCATCCGCAACCTGCGCCGTACGGCGAAGCAGGGCCTCGAGAAGCTCGAGAAGGACGGCGAGGTCGGCAAGGACGACGTGACCGGGGCCGAGAAGCGCCTGGACTCGATGACCAAGAAGCACACCGACGCCGTCGACGACCTGCTGAAGAACAAGGAAGCCGAGCTGCTCGAGGTCTGAGCACCTGACGATGACCGACACCACTCCCGCGCCCGGCCCCGCCGCTGCGCCACAGAAGGACCACGGGCGCGCCGGACGCGACCTGCCGGCGGCGGTCGCCTCGGCGGTCGTGCTGCTCGCCGCCATCGCGGCGTCCCTGTTCTTCTGGAAGACCGCGTTCATGTTCATCGTGGCCGCGGCGGTGGTGGTGGCCGTGTGGGAGCTCCGCAAGGGCTTCCAGGCCAAGGACATCGACCTCCCCGAGCAGCCGCTGATGCTCGGCGGCGTGGTCATGGTCGTCGTCGCCTACTTCTACGGCGCCCCGGCGCTGGTGACCGCCACCGCGGTCAGCGCCCTCGTGATCATGCTCTGGCTGCTGCGCCGGGGCATCGACGGCTACGTCAAGAACGCCACGGCGTCGGTCTTCACGCTGGTCTACGTCCCGTTCCTCGGGTCGTTCGTCGCGCTGCTGCTCGCCGAGGGCGGCTGGCGCGGCGGGGGCATCGACGACGGCGGTGTGAAGGGGATCATCACGTTCATCCTCGTCACGATCGCCTCCGACATCGGCGGCTACGTCGCGGGCGTCCTCTTCGGCCGGCACCCGATGGCGCCGGTCATCTCGCCGAAGAAGTCCTGGGAGGGGTTCGCCGGCTCGCTGCTCTTCTGCGTGGCCGCCGGCTGGGCCCTGGTGGTCTACCTCCTGGACGGCGACTGGTGGGTGGGCGTGCTGCTCGGCCTGATCGCGGTCGTGATGGCGACTCTCGGCGACCTGTGCGAGTCGGTCATCAAGCGCGACCTCGGGATCAAGGACATGAGCCACGTCATCCCCGGTCACGGCGGGCTCATGGATCGGCTCGACTCACTGCTGGCCACGGTCGCCCCGATCTGGCTGCTGCTGCACTACCTCGTCTTCTGATCCGATCGACGTGACGCTCTTCCTGGTCCGGCACGGCCGACCCGCCCCACTGCCCGGGACCCCGCCGCACCTCTGGGAGCTCGACCCGGCCGGCTTCGACGACGTCTGGGCCCTGCGCGAGTCCGGACGCCTGCCCGCCCGGGCGACCTGGTTCTGCTCCCCGGAGCCCAAGGCGGTCGCGACCGCCCAGCTGCTCACCGAGAGCGACGTCGGGGTCCTCGACGACCTCCGGGAGCACGTGCGCGAGACCTCGGTCTGGCTCGAGGACTTCTCAGGGACCGTGCGTCGGGCCTTCGCGCAGCCCGACCTCCCGGCGTACGACGGGTGGGAGCCGCTGGCCGCCTGCCGCGACCGCGTCGTCCCCGCCGTACGGCGAGTCCTCGACGTGCACGCCGGCGAGGACGTGGTGCTGGTCGGGCACGGCACCGCCTGGACCGTCCTGGTCGCCGAGCTCACCGGCGCGGAGCCCGACCTCGAGCGCTGGGGGAGCCTGGCCATGCCCGACCTCATCATCGTCCCCGGCTGAGCGCGCGGGCTCACCCGTCGGCGCCCTGTCGGATGACATGCTGAGCCCCTCCAGCCGGCGAGAGGGCAGTGATGACGGATCCGACCACACCGGGCACCCCACCGGGCACTCCACCGGGCACTCCGGGGCGCGAGCTCCGCGCGGGGCCGATCATCGGGGGCGCGGTGGTCGGGGTGGTGGTGTGCTGGATCTGGATCACCGTCGTCATCGTCGTGGGCCTCGGCGTCGCCTACGGCAACGACTCCAACGCCGCCGCAGTCGTCGCGCTCCTGGTTGCCCTGCTGCCCGTGCTGATCGGGGTGGTGCTGATCGCCCGTCCCGGCACCCGGCAGGCGGGCGCCGGCTTCCTGATGGGGCTCGCCATCGGCATGATCGGCGGCGCGGGCGTCTGCGCCTCCCTCTTCGGCCTGGGACGCTGACGCGGGTGTACCCCACGCTCGGCCCGGTCCCCACCCACCAGCTCTTCGTCCTGCTCGGTGTCGTCGTCGCGGCCGCCGTCTTCATGATCGAGGCCCGCCGCCGCGGCCAGACCGACGAGCGCCTCGCCTTCGTGATCCTCGGTGCGCTGGTCGGCGGTGCGATCTTCATGCGGCTCGGGACCTGGCTCCAGCACGTCGACCTGCGGGCCAACGCGAGCCTCACCGAGCAGTGGCTCTACGGGAACCGCTCCATCCTCGGCGGTCTCGTCGGCGCCTGGCTCGGCGTCCATGTCGCCAAGCGGGCCGTCGGCTACCGGGTCCGCACCGGCGACCTCTTCGCGCCGGCGGTCGCGCTCGGGATGGCGGTCGGCCGGGTCGGCTGCCTGCTGACCGAGGCGCCCGGCACCCCGACCGGCGGTGGCTGGGGGATCACCCTCGACGCCGACGCCGCGGCCCGCACCGGGGCGCCGTCCGGCGTGCCGCTGCACCCGTCGTTCGGCTACGAGATCGTCTTCCACCTCGCGGCCTTCGCGGTGCTGTGGTGGTGGCTGCGCCGGCGCTCGCTGCCGCCGGGGGAGTCGTTCGTCTGGTACGTCGGCGCCTACGGCGTCTTCCGCTTCCTCGTCGAGATGGTGCGCGGCAACGAGGTGGCCTGGGCCGGGATGACCCGGCCGCAGCTGTTCCTCCTGGTGACGATCCCGCTGGTGCTGCTGCGGATCGCCCTCCAGGTCCGTCGGGGCGCCTACCGCGGCGCCCTCGCCCCCACCACCCGAGAGCGAGTACGCGCATGAGCACGCAGGTCACCCGGGGTCCGGGGATGCCGCTGCGCGGCGACCGGATCCACCGCTACGTCAACGCGTTCTGCCCGCTGTGCCACGAGGAGCAGCCCGACCGCGCCCTGGCCGACGTCCGCCGGCTCTCCGGCTGGCTGGTCGAGCGCGACGACCGGATCTGGCTGGAGCGCGGCTGCCCCGACCACGGCCTGGTCCGCACGATGTACGACGAGTCGCCGGAGATCCTGCGCTACCTCGAGGAGTGGACCGAGCCGACCAAGGTCCACGAGCCCGACCAGCGCGGCAACTTCAAGCCGGTCCCGTCGGCCTACGAGGACGGCCTGCCGGAGATGCAGACCCAGCACACCTGCATCCTGCTCGAGGACCTGCTCGACCACTGCAACCTCAAGTGCCCGACCTGCTTCGCCGAGTCGTCGCCGGCGCTCGCATCGGTCGCGCCGCTGGAGCAGGTGCTCGCCTCGATCGACGCGCGCCTGGCCCGCGAGAACGGCCGCATCGACGTGCTCATGCTCTCGGGCGGCGAGCCCACCCTCTACCCATGGCTGGCCGAGCTGCTCGAGGCGGTCGTCGCCAGGCCGGTGGTGCGGATCCTGATCAACACCAACGGCCTCCTGGTCGCCCAGGACGACGCCCTGCTCGCGCTCCTCACCCGGCACCGCGAGCGGGTCGAGGTCTACCTCCAGTACGACGGCGGGTCGGCCGAGGCCTCGACGTACCACCGCGGCGCGGACATCCGCCGCTTCAAGGAGCGGGCCATCGAGCGGCTCTCGGGGGCCGGCATCTTCACGACCCTCACCATGACCGCCGCGCTGGGCGTCAACGACGACGAGATCGGGTTCGTGCTCAAGCGGGCCCTGGACACGCCGTACGTCGGCGGGGTGACCATCCAGCCGGTGTTCGGCAGCGGCCGCTCGGGGGCCATCGACCCGCTGCAGCGGCTCACCCACACCGGGGTGCTGTCGCGGCTCGAGGCGCAGACCAACGGCCTCGTGACCTGGCGGGACCTCACCGCGCTCCCCTGCTCGCACCCGCACTGCTGCTCGGTCGGCTACCTGATGCGCGACGACTCGGGCGCCTGGCGCTCGCTGACCGCGCTGATCGGCCACGATCGGCTCAAGCAGTGGCTCGACCTCGAGCCCGACCTGCTCGCCAACCGGATCGCCGACGACACGATCCCCGACGCCATGAAGCAGGTCGTGAAGGGGTCGCTGCTCGACCTGCTCTCCGAGCAGTCGTCGCTCTCGCACCCCTCGATGGGCTCGATCTGGCGGGACATCTGCCAGAACTGCGACCTCGGCATCGGCACGCTGACCGCGCTGGCGTCCTCGCGGCTGCCCGGCCAGCAGCAGCGGCTGCGCCGGATGCTGGGGGAGCGCGTGCTGCGCGTGACGGTCAAGCCGTTCATGGACATGGACACGATGATCGAGGAGCGGCTCACCCAGTGCTGCGTGCACGTCGCCACGGTCAACGCGGAGACCGACGCACACCAGTGCGCGCCGTTCTGCGCCGTGCAGGCCTGGGCCCCGTTGAGCCGCAGCCGCATCTCCACCGCCACGGGCGCGACGCCGTGACCCGGGACCCCCGGCAGGTGGAGCCGCAGCGTGTCGAGCCCGGTGTCGAGCCCGGTGTCGAGGCGCCGTACGACCCGCTCCAGCTCTGTGTCTACGCGACCGTGGCGCTGCTCGGCTGGCTGCTCGGGCCGGTGGCGCTGCTGGTCTTCGCCGGGCTCGGCTTCGTCGGCTACCGCAACGCCCGGCGGGCGGGGCTGCTGCGCTCGCGGTGCAAGCTCGGCGACACCCGTCTGGTGCTGCTCTACCTCGGTCTCCTGGTGGCCGCGGCCGCCGCCGGGATCGCGCTGGGGTGGTGGGTGTGGTGAGCCCCGGATCCGGGGTCCTGCCACCCTACGATGACAGCGTGGACCCGATACCTCAGCCGGAGCGCCAGCCCGACTGGTGGCACCGCGACCACCCCACGTTCACCGCGCTCACCGGCTTCTTCACCGGTCTGGTCTTCGTGATCCTGGTCCCGGGTCTCTTCGCGGCGATCCTCAACTGGGTCTTCGAGTACCACACCGCCGAGGACCTGTTCCCGCTCGTGCTGGTCACCCTCGTCGTGCCGATCGGGCTGCTCGCGTCGAGGCGCAGCCGGCGGTTCGGCGTCTACATGGTGATCGGCATGGTCACGACGCTGCTCGTCGTGGCCGGCGTCTCGGCGCTCGTGCTGTGGTACCTGTTCCAGTTCCAGGGCTGACGTTTCGCCCCGCCGTGGGCGCGGGTGAGAAGATCGGGGCCTGATGTCTGACGCACCCACCCCCGACGCACCCGCCTCCGGACCCGACGCCCCCGCCGGTGTCACCCCGCTGACCCTGGTCTTCGACGAGCCGCGCGGCCACAAGAAGCCGCCCCGCCACCTCGCCGACCTCTCCGGCGACGAGCGCACCGCGCTGCTGACCGAGCAGGGACTGCCGGGCTTCCGGGCCAAGCAGCTGTCGAACCACTACTTCACCCGGCTGGTCGACGACCCGGCCGAGATGACCGACCTGCCGGCCGCCCAGCGTGCCGAGCTGGTCGCCGCGCTGCTGCCGCCGCTGATGACCCC
>JAOPXF010000493.1 GCA_025965295.1 Nocardioides sp. | reverse complement strand
ATCCGCATCGCCACCCGCACCCTCGACGACATCACCGCCCGGCTGCCCGAGGTGGTCGCGATCGCCCGGGCGCTGCCGGCCGACCGCTTCGTGCTCGACGGCGAGGCGCTCGCCCTCGACGACGCGGGCCGTCCCCGTCCCTTCCAGGAGACCGCGTCGCGCACCGCCCAGGCCCCCCTCGATGGGCAGAGCGGGGTGGTCGTCACGCCGTACTTCTTCGACGTCCTCCACCTCGACGGCCATGACCTGCTCGACTCCCCCGGCACCGAGCGGCTCGCCGCGCTCGAGCGGCTGGTCCCGGCCGAGCACCGTGTCCCGCGCCTGGTCACCGACGACGCGGAGGCGGCCGCCGACTTCCTCGCCGACGCGCTCCGCGCCGGCCACGAGGGCGTTGTGGTCAAGAACGTCCAGGCTCCCTACGACGCCGGGCGCCGGGGCTCGGCCTGGGTGAAGGTCAAGCCGGTCCACACCCTCGACCTCGTCGTGCTCGCCGTCGAGTGGGGCAGCGGCCGCCGCGAGGGGTGGCTCTCCAACATCCACCTCGGCGCCCGCGATCCCGCCACCGGCGAGTTCGTGATGCTCGGCAAGACCTTCAAGGGCATGACCGACGAGATCCTCGCCTGGCAGACCGAGCGGTTCACCGAGCTGGCCACCTCACCGGCCGACCGGTCGTCGTACGTCGTCCACGTGCGGCCAGAGCAGGTCGTCGAGATCGCCTTCGACGGCGTCCAGCGCTCCAGCCGCTACCCCGGCGGCGTCGCCCTGCGCTTCGCCCGGGTGGTCCGCTACCGCGACGACAAGCTCCCGCAGGACATCGACACGATCGAGACGGTCAGGTCCTTCCTCGGTTGAACAGGTGTGTGTTCAGCGGGAAGAGCCGCCCAAGGTTGGGCGCGTGATGGGGCTGCTGGAGCCGAACGAACCCGCCTGACGATCCCGTCACACTCGTGGCACGCGCGTGCAACTCCGGGTTGCACAGCCCTACGATGAGGTCATGCCGAGCACGGATCCGGGACGCACCCCGGTCGAGACCGACGGTCGCCGCTCCGCGGCAGCCGCCCGCCGCCGCGCCCGCGAGAAGGAGATCCTCGCCGCGACCCGCGCCCTCTTCGACGAGCGTGGGGTCCGCGACGCCCAGATCGAGGACATCGCCCGGGCCGTCGGCATCAACCGGGCGATCGTCTACCGGCACTTCACCGGCAAGGAGGAGCTCTTCGCGCTCACGCTCGTCGGCTACCTCGACGAGCTCCGCACGGCCCTCGTCGACGCCTCCGCCCGCCACGACGAGGCCCCCGAGCGGCTGCGGGCGATCGTGAGCGCCTTCGTCGACTACGGCGTCGAGCACCCGGCGTTCGTCGACTGTGCCCAGACCCTGATGCGGCGCAGCGGGCCCGAGCTGCTCGACGAGATGTCCGAGAGCGCGCTGTTCCGCCTCGGCCGTGGCATCTCCGGCTGCCTCGCGACGCTCACCTCGGCCCTCGAGGACGGCGTGCGCTCCGGTGACTTCTCCGTCAAGGACCCCACCCTGCTGGCCAACACGCTCTACGCCAGCGGGCTCGGCGCCCTCCAGCTCGCCCGGGTCGGCATCCTCGTCACCGAGGCCGCGCCCGGGATCCCCACCGTCGGCGAGATCTCGCCCGAGCAGGTCAAGCAGTACCTCGTGGCGTCCGCGCTCGCCCTCGCGGCCCAGTAGGCGGCCCAGTAGGCCGCGGCGCGGTCACTTCCGGCCGCCGTGCCCCTTGGACTTGTGCTTGCCGTGCCCGGGCGGCTTCCCGTGGTGCCGGGGCGGCTTCGCGTGGCGCCGGGGTGGCTTCGCGTGGCGCTTCGTCACGCGGTGCGTCCGCGTGGTCGTGGTCGTCATCGAGGACGTCGGCGCGGGGGCGACCGCCACGGTGAGCGTGACGATGGAGCCGAGAGGCAGGTGCCCGGCCGGCCCGGCCGCGACCACTGTCCCGGCCCCCTCCGCCCGGGCGACAGTTGCCCGCAGCGGGACCATTCCCAGCGCCACGACCTCGCGGGCGGCGCGGGCGTAGCGGTCACCCAGCAGGCTCTCCTCGTCGAGCCGCTCCCGACCGGACGCGACCTGCAGCACCACGACCGTGTCCTCGCCCGCCTGCGCACCGGGCTTCGGGTCCTGCCCGAGCACGGTGCCGCGCGCCGCGGTCGGGTCGTCGACGGTCGTCCGGCGCACGTCGTCGAGGTGGTGTCCGTGCAGGGAGGCGACTGCCGCCCGGACCGGCATCCCGCGCAGGTCGGGCACCCGCGTCGTCACCGGTCGTGCCGACACGACGAACGCCGCCGCGACGGCGGCGACCAGCACCGCCACGCCGACGTGGATCCGCCGTGAGCGGAGCCACGGGGCGGCCAGTGCCGTCGTCACGGTCCCGGTGCGGCCGGGCTCCTTGGGTGGGGCGGGTGGTGGCAGCACGACGCGGCGGCGTACGTCGCCCGCCCCCGCGCGATCCGCGTTGGCGGCGAGCCCTGCGGCCCGGTCGGCGACCTCCGCGGCCCCGGCGGGTCGCGCGGCCGGGTCCTTGTCGACCATCTGCAGCACCAGCGAGCGCACCGCGTGCGGCACGTCGTCCTCGAGCGGAGGAACCTCGTCGTGCAGATGGGCCAGCGCCGTGGCCACCTGCGACTCGCGGCGGAAGGGGCGGCGGCCGCTGAGCGCCTCGTAGGCGACGAGGCCGAGCGCGTAGACGTCCGAGAGCGGGGTCGCCGAGCCTCCCGCGGTCTGCTCGGGGCTGATGTAGTCGACCGAGCCGACGATCGTGCCGGTCAGGGTCAGCGGCTCCAGATCGGCCGACCGCGCGATGCCGAAGTCGACGAGCACCGGACGTCCCTGCGGGGTGACCAGGATGTTCGCGGGCTTGAGGTCGCGGTGCACGATCCCCCGCTCATGGGCAGCCCGCAGCGCCTCGGCGACCTGCGCGACGAGCTCCATCACCTCCTGCGGAGGGAGCCGGCGGCGCTCGGCGAGCACCGCGGCCAGCGACACACCGTCGACGTACTGCATCACGATGTACGGCGTGGGTGGGCGGTGGTCGCCGGCGGAGGCCTCGCCGTAGTCGTAGACCTGGGCGATCCCCGGGTGGTGCAGCACGCCGGCCAGGCGGGCCTCGGCGCGCAACCGCGCCCGGTGCACGTCGTCGTCCGCCGCGCCGGCGCGGAGCAGCTTCAGCGCGACCGGGCGATCCAGCACCCGGTCCCAGGCGCGGTGCACGGTCCCGGTGCCGCCGGACCCGAGGACGGACTGCAGGACGTAGCGCCCGTCGAAAACGTCAGCAGGGTCGGCCACGGCGCTCACGTACCCACCAGACCCGACTTGACGCTGACCCGTCAGAAACTTTCGGGCGGGTCAGCGCTCGAGGATGGCGACGACGCCCTGGCCGCCCGCGGCACAGATCGAGATCAGCGCCCTGCCGCTGGACCCATTCTTCTTGGCCTGCTGGGCGAGGAGCTTCGCGGCCACGTTGACGATCCGGCCACCGGTCGCGGCGAAGGGGTGCCCGGCCGCGAGCGACGAGCCGTTGACGTTCAGCCTCGCGCGGTCGATCGAGCCGAGCGGCGCGTCCAGGCCGAGGCGCTCCTTGCAGAACACCGGGTCCTCCCATGCCTTCAGCGTCGAGAGCACCTGCGAGGCGAAGGCCTCGTGGATCTCGTAGTAGTCGAAGTCCTGCAGGGTGAGGCCGTTGCGGGCCAGCATCCGCGGCACGGCGTACGCCGGAGCCATCAGCAGGCCCTCGCCGCCGTGCACGTAGTCGACCGCGGCGGTCTCGGAGTCGACGAGGAAGGCGAGCGGCTCGTGGCCGTTCTCCTTGGCCCAGTCCTCGGAGGAGAGCAGCACCACGGAGGCGCCGTCGGTCAGCGGGGTCGAGTTGCCGGCCGTCATGGTCGCGGCCTCGCCCTTGCCGAAGACCGGCTTGAGCTTCGCGAGCTTCTCGACCGAGGAGTCGGGACGCAGGTTGTTGTCGCGCTCGACACCACGGAAGGGCGTGACCTGGTCGTCGAGGAAGCCCGCGTCGTACGCCGCCGCCAGCTTCTGGTGCGAGGAGGCGGCCAGCTCGTCCTGGTCCTCGCGGGTGATCTGCCACTCCAGCGCGGTGAGCGCGGCATGGTCCCCCATCGACAGGCCGGTGCGCGGCTCGCCGTTCTGCGGGATCTCCAGGCCGATGTCGCCGGGGCGGATCTGGCCGAGGGCGAGCAGCTTGCCCCTGGTGTCCCTGGCGGCGTTGACCTTCATCAGCTTCTTGCGCAGCCGGTCGCTGATCGCGACCGGTGCGTCGGAGGTGGTGTCGGTGCCGCCGGCGATGCCGACCTCGATCTGGCCGAGCGCGATCTTGTTGCCGACCTCGATCGCGGCCTGGAGCCCGGTGCCGCACGCCTGCTGGATGTCGAGCGCCGGGGTCTCGGGCGAGAGCCTCGAGCCGAGCACGGACTCGCGGGTCAGGTTGAAGTCACGGGCGTGCTTGAGCACGGCGCCGGCGGTGACCTCGCCGAGGCGCCGGCCCTCGAGGCCGAAGCGCGCGACGAGGCCGTCGATCGCGGCGGTCAGCATCTCCTGGTTCGACACCGAGGCGTAGGCGGTGTTGGAGCGGGCGAACGGGATGCGGTTGCCGCCGAGGACGGCGACGCGACGGGTCGTGGATTCCATGCTCCTATCCTTGCCCTGTCGCCCTGCGTTGGGAATGCAATGAGGGGCACGTCACGAAATGTGGACTCTCAGTTACACGTCCAGTTACATAGAGCCGTTCGCGCGACTTCCTACGGAGAGAACTGACCCCATGAGCGACAAGTACCAGAGCTTCACGGCCTCCCCGATCGGCAAGCTGCTGGTCAAGAACCTCGGCCTGCCGAACCCGATGAAGCTCGACCGGTACGTCGACGGCGCCCCGCTCGTGGACGGCACCGTCGTCGTCGGCGGGCGCGGTCGTCTGGCCGAGTCGCTCCCGGGTCTGCTCGACCTGCTCGGCATCGCCTCGACCGAGACGGCCGAGACCGGCGCGACGTACAAGGGCCTCGTCTTCGACGCCACCGGCATCACCAGCTCGACCGAGCTGGCCGCGCTCCGCGAGTTCTTCACGCCCCTGCTGCGCAGCCTCGACCGCTGCCCGCGCCTGGTCGTGCTCGGCACGCCGCCGGAGTCCGTCGAGGGCGGCGAACGGGTCGCCCAGCGCGCGCTCGAGGGCTTCACCCGCTCGCTCGGCAAGGAGATCGGGAACGGCAGCACCGTGAACCTGGTGTACGTCGCTCCGGGTGCCGAGTCCACGCTCGAATCGACCCTCGCGTTCGTCCTCTCCGCCAAGTCCGCCTACGTCTCGGGCCAGGT
>JAOPXF010000482.1 GCA_025965295.1 Nocardioides sp. | reverse complement strand
CGTCCACAAGGGGCCGGCCCCGGACGAGATCGCGGTCACCAGCCGGTGCAGCAGGAACCGCGCGCCCAGCGCCTGCGCCGCCGTACCGAGGTTGTGGGCGGCGAGCTGCGGGTCGTTGACGAAGCCGGCGTCGGGGGTGAAGAGGCCGGTGACGGTGCCGGTCGCGTCGTCGAAGAACGCCGGGGAGTCGACCGGCTTGGGCGGCCCGTAGCTGCCGGGGTCGAGGTGCGGGAGGCGCCGGGCGATCTCACCGGCGTCCCAGGCCTCCCACGGGATCCCGGCCCGGTCGAAGAGAGCGGTGCTGCGGGCCGAGGGGTCCGGGCCGCCGTTGAGGACCAGCATCCCGGTCCGTTCGAAGCGCGCTAGGCCAGCGGGGTCGTCGTACCCGAGGTGCTCCGCCCAGCTCGTCCAGCAGTGCAGCGACTCCCAGGCCAACGCCACTCCCGACCACGTCGAGTAGTTGAAGCGGATGATCGCGCTCGACGCGCTGGTCGACCCGTGCCCGATCCCGCCGGCCTTGTCGACCACGACGACGTCGCGCCCCGCGCGAGTCAGCTCCAGCGCGATCGACGAGCCGATCACGCCGGCCCCGATCACGATCGCGTCGGCGGTGAACCTCATGGGCGCACGGTACGGCGCCTTGACCTGCAGTAGTCACATCGACGATCGACGCGCCCCCTGGCGCGTCCATGGCGAACGGCCCGCATACTCATGCCCTACCACGCCGAGCGATCGGCTCTTCGTCGCCTGAGGTGCGTATTCGTGCATTGCAACTTCTTGGTGCAAGCCCTTCGGCGCGTGGCACGGCACCCGAGGTTAATCTCGCAACACTCTCCACGGGGGAGAGGCATTTCGGGAAGAGGAAACATGTCAAAATTGATCAATGCGGTCGCGGCCACATGCCTGACAGCTGCCGCTGTGGCCGTTCCGTTCGCGTCTCCGGCGAGCGCGACCGAGAAGGCCGGACGTGCAGCACGGCCGACGGCGACCATACCCTGAACATGTCGGTGACCTACTCGTTGTCGGCGAATGGCACCCAGCACATTTGGGGCTCGCTCTACGGCAAGATCAGTGGCCAGGACACGGGTGGAAAGAGCAACTTCGATTCCAGTGTGTGGCAGAACAGCACTAACCAGGTGTGGTCCTGGCAGTCGGCCGACAGTTACGACGACGGCGAGAAATACACCAAGGCGATCACCACGGCGTCGGGCGCGGCTCTTCGCACTCAACAGGCTCCAACGGAATATGTGAAGATGAAGGTGTACTTCGACACCGCCGGCAGCGACCCCAGTTGCACGGCACAGATCTCTGCGTGATGCGTCGACGGCTCCTTGCTGCGGCGGCGATTCTCATCGCCGCCGCAGCGGTCTTCTCGGGTTGGCTCTGGTGGCCAGAGGGCGACGTGACATCCACGGGGGTGGAGAGTGAGTCCGTCACCGACAGTGATCCCGTCCTGTTCTACGTAGATCACTCGGGCGCGATCGTGGCCACGGCGACCGGCATGAGCGGTGTCGATCGCCAAGGGCGAACGGCCTGGACGCTGGCAACCGACGAGTTCAGCCCCATGCATGCGGTGTGCGCGCCCACCTGCCCTGCGGCTGTCGTCAGTTCCGACGCCAACGGTGTCAACTCCCCGATCGCGCCCGATCCGGCACCCCTGCTCCTCGGCGGCGCCGAACTGCCGGCGGAGATGACCGCGGAGTCGGGCGGCAAGTCAAGCGTCGTCGCAGTGGCTACGGGCTCAGCCGTGCGTCTGGAGTCCGACGAGGAAGGTGCCGCCCGCTGGCTTGTCAGCGGCAAGGACGGTCAAGTTGACGATGCTTCGGCTTCGGGGGTCATCGTGGACTGGTTCGAGACCAGCAGCCACGACGCGGCGATGGCCATCGTTTCAGGAGGTAAAGTCGTGGAACAACAGCCTTGGGCGTTGCGAAATGGCGTTTGGAAGCCGGTGGGCCCGCGTCGCCAGTGGTCGTCGGGTTATGGCTGCACCTCGGAATCGGGACGCTTCTGGGTGAACGACGACACGGGTATCCAATCCAGAACACAGTCGCCAGCACGACTCCAAACCGATGTCCGTATCAGCAACTGCGCCTTCACCAGCCGTCACCTGATCGTGGCAAGTTATTCAGATTCCCCGGGTGGCGCAACCACGGTGATCACCGTGTTCGCGCTCGACGGGAGCCAGTTGTCGCGTCAACGCTTCGCGGATCAGGAGATTCGTATAGCCGCCGACGCCGGCAGCGACCGCTACGTGCTTTTTGGCGATCACAAAGCTGTCCTCCACGACGAGGGGAAGATGCGAACCATGCCTGAGGTCGCCGTCGCGGCGTTTGACGAGCGGGGTGAACTGGTGACGCTCGACCCACAGGGCACCGTGAGCTGGGGCGGGCAGTGACCGGAGACGCGAACCCTGTCGCTCTCCAGATGGAAGAGGTCACCAAGGTCTACAGCAACGGACAGACCATCGGACCGGTGTCCATGACGGTGCGATCTGGGTCCTGCTTCGGCCTCATCGGCGCCAACGGCGCGGGGAAGTCGACCCTCATGCGAGTCGTACTGGGGTTGACCGGATCGACGGAGGGCAGCGTCCTGCTCTTCACAGATCTCGTCGTCCCCGGCGTACCGTCACCGCGGGCGTCAGGGATGATCGAGGAGCCGCAGTTCTTCCGATGGATGAACGCCACCGAGAACCTCCGGGCCGTCTTCGCCGGCCGTCGCGAGGTCTACGACCAGATCCCCGCCGTTCTCGATGAGGTCGGGCTCGGCGAGGTCGGGGGCCGCCCGGTCCGCGCCTTCAGTCAAGGGATGCGCCAGCGTCTCGGCCTGGCTCGCGTCCTCCTGGCTGATCCGGACCTGTTGGTCCTCGACGAGCCAACAAACGGACTGGACCCGCTCGGAATACGTTGGCTGCGCGGGCTGATTCGCAGACTGGTTGACGACGGCAAGTCGGTCCTGCTGTCCAGCCACCTCCTGCACGAGGTGCAGCAGGTGGCGGACGACTACCTGATGATCGATCGGGGATCGGCGGTCGCCCACGGCAGGGTCCGAGACATCGAACACTTCAGTGGCCTGGAAGACCTCTACCTCAGCAAGATCGCTGGCCCGGACGACCGATGACCGAGACGTTGCGTTGGACGTGGCGCCTCAACATCGTCCGCGCTTACATCCTGATCCTCGCCGTCATCGGTCTGCTGTCCGGTTTTGACGGCGCCTCCACGCTCTCCAGCGCGGTCGCACAGGCGCTCGCCGTCGGCCGCACCGCCACGTTGTTGCTGGGGCCGTTGGTCATGGCGCTGCTGTGGGGTGTGATTGCCGACTCGGCCGCGGAGGAGGCGATGTTCCTGGCCGGAGACTCGATCCCGCGCCAGCGCGTTCGCACCGCCGTCGCGGGCGCGTCGGTCCTGGTCGCCGGAGTCGCGGCTGCAGCGTTGGCCGCACTACCGGTACTCCTGCTCCAACTCGCGAACGCGCCGTCGCAGGACACCGTGGCCGACGTCGCCTGGGACCGTGCGCTCGTTCATCTCGCCTTGACGTTGGTAGCGACGGTGGCGGTGAGTACGGCGTTGCTCGCCGGACGGGCCACCGTGCTCGCACTGCTCCTCGCGTCCGTGGTCCTGCTCCTGCAGGTGGTCGCGTTCTACTCCGCGAGCCTTCCGGCGAGCGTCGCGTGGAAGGTGCTGTGGCCGGGAACGGCGGCCATGGTCGTGTCAGAGGTCGGAGGGAACTACACCCGGCTCAACGCAACGTTCGCCGCCTTGTCGATTGCCGTGTGGTGTGTGGTGGCCGCAGACCGACTGATCAGCGGGAGGCACGAGCGCACCAGGGTCCGCCCGCGACGCGTGAGCAAGCGATCGGTGTCGTCACCGCGGCCGACGCTAGGCCTGTGCCTCACCGGAGTCGTCCTGCTCGTGGTGGCGAGCGCCGTGCTGCCAGCGGTGGCGCGATCGGCGCCGATGGATCTTCGTCCAAGTCTGATGTTGCAGCGACTCGACGGCACCGCGCCCGAACAGGTCGTGGGGGACTTCTTCAGCGCCCTCGCCAACGGGGACGAGGAGGCCGCGACGAGCTACGTCGTTCGCGAACGCGGTGACCGGTTTGTCCGGCGTCTGCCCCGGCTACTTCGCGCACCTTCCTACGGACCCCGATTCGAGCTCGCTCAGGTCGACGGTCTGCGGTTTGCTCAGGTCGACGCCTACATCGCGGCGGGTGTGGTTCGTGTCTCCCTGGTCCGGCGGGACGACCGTTGGCAGATATCCGACATCGAACCGGTGGGATGACGTGATGCGGCAACTCACAGATGTCGTTCGTGGCGAGTTCCATGTCCGCGTCACACATCCATCGACCATCGCGCTGATGTTGCTCAGCTTTGCTGTCGCGCTGTTCTCAACTCTGCGACCCACGGTCGTTGACGGTAACGACGTGTCGCTTGGCTGGAATGCCGCGCTGTATGCCTTCAGCGACGGCAGTGTCCTGGCGTGCGTGGTCGGCCCGCTATTGGTATTTCTCGGTTCGAGAGAGACCTTCGATGAAGCCATGGGTGATGTCCGATACCTCTGCGGCACCCCAAGAAGGATCACGTCGATCGCGCAACTCGCGGTTGGCATCCTCGGGTGCATGGCGGCTGCTTTGGCCACCGCCTTCCTAGGTGCCTTCGGAGGCACTGCGGACTGGGCATTTCGCCGAGTCACCGGGGCCTCGTCGCTGGTCGGCGAACCGAAATGGGACCCACTCATCTCCGGTGGCCGCATGCTCGTCGTTGCCGGTGTAGCCACCGTCGCGTGCTGGCTGGCGTGCTTGGCGTTCCGTTCGGGCGTTCGGGCGCTGCTCGCGATCGTCCTGCTGCTGACTAGCTGGGTTGCGCTGCTGTCTGCGGTGAACGAGCGGGACCTTCGGCCCATACTCGTGGTCCATCCCCTGGCCGGACCTTGGTGGTTGCTGGACCCCATCTCCGCTCCATCGGCTCAAGTCGATGCTCCGACATTGGCTGTCGCCATCTCCCTGGTCGGGTGGTCGCTGGTCCTCGTCGTCGCGGCTGTTGTCCGATCAAGCAGTCAGGGTCTGTCTCACCGAGCATCTTCCCCCCAGGCGGTCGCAGAGACCGAAGAGCGATCGCGTTGGCGGTGAACCCCATGGGCGAGCCGTACGACGACGCCCGGATTTCGCGGCCGTCCCGAGCGGGCAACTGCTTGCGAGGCGCCGGCACCGCGCTCGATGCGTCGACCTGGCGCCGCAACCGCGACTGAGATCGAGATTCCACAGATTCCCTCCTGGGTCTTCCGGCTGTCGGAGCCTTCGGATAGACTCGAACACATGTTCGAACTCGGGAGTCTCGCACTGGACCGCACCGCGGTCGACGGTGTCGAGCCCGAGGGGGGCGACGACTTCTGGCTCGAGATCGTCGGCGCGATCGACGGCGAGGGCCTCAGCGACGAGCGCCTGGTGGCGGAGCTGACCGCGCTGGAGCGGCTGACGTCCGGCGCCGCGGCCGCGAAGGCCAGGCTGACGGCCGAGCTGCACACCCGACGTACGTCGGACGCGGCGACGGCGGGGGTGCCGGCCGCCCGGCGGGCGCACGGGGTGGCCAACGAGGTGGCGCTCGCGCGCCGCGAGTCGCCGCACGCCGGTCGTGAGCACCTGAGCCTCGGCGTCGCGCTGGTGGGCGAGATGCCCGAGACGCTGGCCGCGCTGAGTCGGGGCGACATCAACGAGTACGTCGCCCAGCTGATGGTCCGCGAGACCGCCGACCTGTCCCGCGAGGACCGGATGACGGTCGACGCCACGCTCGGGCCGCAGCTCTCGGGCCGGGGCAACCGCGAGATCGTGGGCCTGGTGCGGCGGATGGCCTACGAGCTCGACACCGAGGGAGCCGAGGCCCGCGCGCGGGCGGCCAAGGCGCGCCGGCGAGTGAGCTGCCGCGCGCTGGGCAACGGGATGTCGCGCGTCAGCGGCGACCTGCCGGCGCTGGACGCGATCGCCGCCTTCCAGTCCCTGCGCGACCACGCGGACCAGCTGCGGGCGATGGGCGACGAGCGGACCCGCGACCAGATCATGGCCGACGAGTTCGCCGAGCGGCTCGACCAGCCGGTGCTGGCGCGTGCGCGCCGCGCCGAGATCCAGTTGGTCATGAACGGCGAGATGGTGCTCGGCGCCGACCGCGAGACGCCCGCCCACCTGGTGGGCTACGGCCCCCTGCCCTTCGGCGTCGCCGCTGACTTCCTCGCCGACCCCGACGCCGAGGTGTTCGTGAGGAGACTCTTCACCAACCCCGACGACAACAGCCTGGTCGCGATGGACAGCAAGGGCATCGTCTTCCACGGCGGCCTGCGCCGGCTCCTCTTCGCCCGCGACGGCGAGACCTGCCGCACCCCCTGGTGCGACGCCCCGGTCCGGCACGGCGACCACGTGAGGCCCCGGGCGAGGGGTGGCCGGACGACGCTCGACGGGGGCCAGGGGCTGTGCGAGGCGTGCAACTACGCCAAGGAGGCGCCCGGCTGGCGCCACGAGACACGGAGCCGGTGGCCCGAGCGGCACACCACCGAGATCACCACGCCCACCCGCCACACGCACTGGTCGCAGGCGCCACCGCTCCCGGTGCAGCCGAGCCCCCATCACCCCCTACGACGACACCTGGCCGCCGAGCTCTACTACTCCAACGTGTCGCTCGAGCTCGATCTCGCGGTCTGACTGCTACTTCGGCGGCAACGAGCGCGCGTAGCCGACGCCCACGTCGGCCCAGCGCTGCAGGTCGTCGTCGCTGTTCAGCCCGGCACGGTCGATGCGGAGCCAGCCCGACATGCCGCGGCCGTGCATCTCGAACGGCTCGGCGTGCGGGTCCTCGAGCAGCACCTCGGTGTCGGAGGGATCGGTGCGCAGCAGCAGTCCGCCGTCCTTGCTCGCGGCGACCGCCATGTTGCCGCCGACCAGGAACGCCAGCCCGCCGAACATCTTCCGCTCGGTGAGCCGCGGCTCACCCTCCACCAGCGCGCGGAGGCGGCCGGCCAGCTGCTCGTCGTACGCCATGACACGAGTATCGCGCGGACGCCCGCGCCCGACTGGAGTTCGCTCCGGAGGTTTTCCACAGATTGCACGACGCCTCTGGTGGCGAGCGAGGGATCGGCGAACGCTGGGCGCATGCCGAAATCACGAGGACGCAAGCGCAAGCGGTCGGTCCGCGACCTGCCCCCTGCCGAGCTCCGTCGCCAGATGGCGGTGGTCTTCGCCGCCGATGCGGCCGAGGCGCGCGGCGATGCCGAGCAGGCACTGACCATCATCGAGGAGCACCTGGCACCCGTCCGGCCGGACGAGACGTTCTGGCGACCGTGGCGCCTGCGCAGGCTGCTCCAGCTCCGCATCCTCGGGCCGCTGCTGCCGAGCTGGGTGACCTCTCGCTGGATCCTGGCGCAGGCGCTGCAACACCTGGACCCGGCACCGCACGGTGTCCAGCGCGCCCGCCACAAGCTGGCCCTCCACCTCGCGGTCGAGCTGAGAGGTGGTGCGGAGGCGCTCCCCGGGGTCGATGCCACCGACGCGATGTGCCGGGTGATGGACCGTGACTGGGTCTACCGCCAGCTCCGCCTCTACGACCTCGGAGGGCTCCAGCACTTCCTGGCGCGAGCGGCGTCGGCCGACCTCGTGGCGGGCGCGGATCGCATCCACGACTGGGCGACGGCAGCGATGGGCGGTTTCCGGCTTCTGGTTCGCCATCCGAGCACCGTCGAGTGGGTCGACCTGGCGACCGACGCCGTGCTGACGACCGCCAACATCGGCAGTGCCGCCCTCGCCGTTCCCGGCGACAGCGTCATCGGCCGGATGGTGCCGATCGCGGGCGGCACGATGTTCGAGGGGGCGCCGATGCTGGTCCCCGAGGAGGTGGCCCGTCGGGTGGCCGACGATCCCGCGCACTGGCTCGATGCCGTGCGCACGCTCCCAGGAGGTACGGCGAATCCGGCGCACCAGGCGGCCGGCGACCTCACCGGTCTGGTGAGCGACGTCCCCACCGTCGTCTGGCAGCTCTGCCTGTGCGACGCCACCGAGCTGGGCGACGCCGACGACCCGCCGTCGCGCGACGTGCTGGCCCGCTCCGTCCTCGACCTCGGCCGCGCGATCCTCGATGCCGACGGTGAGGTGGCCGGCGAGGAGATCGAGCCCTGGTCTTGCGTCGCCGCCGCGCTGCTGTCGCCCGAGGGCCTGGCGGGCCTCGCCGAGGCGGCCCGGCCCGACGACTGCGCGCTGTTGCTGCGTCTCGCCGACGTGCTCGCCGAGCCCGCGGCCGCGTGGTGCCGCACGGCGGTCGAGGCGATCGCGGAGGCGGCCTGAGTACCTGGTTTCGGCGCGCCCCGGAGCGGGCACCCCCTGAAGAACGAGGTGAACGAGTACTCCAGGCGGGAGAAGTCATGGTTGCGGCGGCAGACGGTGGTGGTGGGGGCGGTGACCTCAGCGTCGACTACGCGGCACTGGCCCGGGCGGGGACGGTGCTGTCCGAAGCGGGGTCCCAGCTCGACGCCTGCGGGAGCACTGCCCCGGCCGGCGGCGACACCGGCGACGCGGCGGCGCTCATCGCCGCCATGTTCAGCGGCTTCGCCGACTCTGCCGGCAAGCTCGTCGGTGAGGCCTCGGTGCTGGGTGCGACGGTCCAGGTGTGCAGCTCCGGACTGGCCTCGACCGACGCCGAGCAGGCTGTCGCCGTGCTGCGAGGCGGGTCCTGAGATGCCTCTCGAGACCCGCCTGGACGGAAACCCTGGCGCGATCCGCGCCGCGGCGTCCTACCTCCGCAGCGACCTCGGCCACGGGGCCGACCACCTGGCCACGGCGACGTACGCCCAACGCTCGGCGCTGGCCTCGAGCTGGCAGGGACAGGCAGGAGACGCCTTCGGCACCCGGGCCGCCGCGCTCGGCGCCGCCGCCGACCAGCTCGCCGCCCAGGGCGAGGCCTGCGCCACCGTCCTGGACACGCTCGCCGCCGCCCTCCGGCTGGCCCAGGACGGGTTCGAGACCATCCGCAGCGAAGCCCGCGCGGCCGGTCTCACCGTGTCCGGCACGCTGGTCCTGGAGCCAACCGCCCCGCCAAGCCCTGGCCCGGCACCCCCGTTCGACGCCACCCCCGCCGAACAAGCCGCCCACGAGTCCGCGGTGGCAGACACGCGCGCCTACCAGCGCCTGGTCGTGGCCTGGAACCACGCTGTGCACGAGACAGCCGACCGTCGCGACGAGTGGCGAACCGCGCTCGAGGACGCCGCCTCGACCTGGAACAAGCACGACTCCGACCTGGCCGGGCTCGCCAACGACCTGATCGTCGGCGGGTACGACGCCGCTCTGGTCGCCAAGCTCGCACCCATCCTCTCCGGCGAGGCCGCCGAGCAGCTCACCCGCGCCCGGCAGCTGGCCGCCCACGCGGACGCGATGGTTCGCGACGGGCACTTCGTCGGCGGTGACGCCTCCCGCTACTACGAGCTCCTCGGTGACAGCAAGGCCGCCGAGGCCCGGGCCGCGCAGTACGCCGCCCTGGCCAAGGATCCCGAGCTGCCCCGCGGGATCAAGGGTGGCATCACCGGTGCGGGTGGCGTGCTGTCGGTCCTCACGACCGCGTGGGGCATCCACAACGACCTCGAGAACGGCGAGTCAACCGAGCAGGCCGTCGCCTCCAACGTCGGCGGCACCGTGGCCGGCATCGCGGCCGGCACCGCCTCCGGGGCCGCCATCGGAGCGGCCGTGGGCAGTGTCGTGCCCGGTGCCGGGACCGCCGTCGGCGCCGTCGGGGGTGCGGTGGTGGGTACGGCGGTCGGCGTCGTGACATCGGGGGCCATCGACTCGATGTACGAGAACGGCGTCGACTCCGCCGGGGACGTCGTCGACGCGGTCGGTGACGGTGTCGACGACCTCGGCGACCTGGCGGGTGACGTCGGTGATGTCGGGGGCGACGTGGTCGACGCGATCTTCTGATGGGATCGTCTACGCCTGTGACCAGCACCCACCCCACTCCCGGGACCATGCCCTCGCGGCGTGGCCTGCACTGGGCCTCGGTGGTTTTCTTCGTGCTGCTCGGCCTACTGTTCGCGACCCACCCGCTCTGGGCCCAGCAGCGGCCCTCGACCACGGCCTCCGTCGGCTGGGTCCTCTTCGGGCTCGCGCTGTTCAGCGTGTCGGCCTGCACGTGGGCCCGGTTCCTGGCGTCCGCCCACCCGGCGGACGCCGTGAGCGAGCACCGGTCCGCAGCGGGGGAGACGGCGGTCGAGATCCGACTGCGCACCGTCCTTCCGTTGGCGACCGCGCTCACCGGCGCGGTGTGGGCGGCCCTCGCGATCTGGGCCCTGGTCGCGGGAGGGCCGACCGGAGCCGGGCTGCTGGCCGTGCCCTTCATGCTGCTGTTCGCCGCCGTCGTCCCCGACCCGCTCCGAGCGCTGAGCCGCCGCCCGTCGCTGCGCCTCGACGCCGACGGAGTCGACCTCCGCGGGTGGAGCCTCGACGCACACCTCGACTGGGACGACGTCGTCGCCGTCGACATCGCCGTACCCCGTCCCCAACGGCCCGTGGTCCGGCTGACGGGCACTGCCACGGCGCCCAGCCTGCGCCGCACCTGGCACCGACTGGTGCTCAACCTCGACCAGCGGGTCGAGGAGCCCGTCGTCGACCTCCCGTTCCTCGCGCTCGACGACGCGGGACGCGTCGTGGCGTTCCTCACGATCCTGCGCGGGCTGCCGCGCGAGGAACGGCTCGTGCAGCTGGCGGGCGCCGGCCCGGCCTTCCTGCGGGACAGACTGCCGCCCCAGTCCTAGCCCGCTCCCCGGCATACTGGACGCGATGACCGACGAGCTGCCCAAGATCGAGATCGACTGGCTGAAGACGGTCGCGGGAGCGCTCGCCGCAGTCTCCTCCGCGGTGCTGCTCTCGACGCTCGGCGCGGCCGGCACGATCATCGGCGCCGCCCTCGGCAGCGTCGTGATCACCGTCGGCAGCGCGCTCTACAGCCAGGGCCTCGCCCGCAGCCGCTATCGCATCGCGCAGGCGCAGACGACCGCCCTGCGCAAGGTCGGGATCGCCCAGGCCGAGGTACGGCGTGCGAACCGGTCCGAGGGCCAGGACGAGGCGCAGAGCCACCTCGAGCACGCCGACGAGCGGCTCGGCGAGGCCAAGGGAGACCTCGAGGACGCGGTGCAGGAGCCGAGCCCCGTCCGGCTGCGCGACCGCCTGGCCGAGCTGCCGTGGAAGCGGATCGGACTGCTCGCTGCCGGACTGTTCCTCGTCGCGGTGGTCGCGATCAGCGCCTTCGAGCTGGTAGCCGGTCGCACCGTCTCGTCGTACACGGGGGGCGGCGACTCGGGCGGCACCTCGCTGACCCACCTCGGTGGGGGCGGCGGCTCGGACCAGCACCCCTCGCAGGACCCGGGCGACGACTCCAGCACCTCGCCGGGCCAGGACCCCACGGACGGTACGACGCCCTCGCCGCCCAGCGAGTCCACCGACCCCAGTGACACCGCGTCGCCGTCGGCCAGCCCCTCGGGGTCCACGACCCCCGTGCCGACCATCCCCACCACCGGCAGCCCGTCACTGCCCGCCGGGTCCACTGCGCCCACCCCGCCCGGCTGACGCGCCCCCGTGTCAGGATCGACCGTGTCAGGATC
Source organism: Nocardioides sp. (assembly GCA_025965295.1). Taxonomy (GTDB): domain Bacteria; phylum Actinomycetota; class Actinomycetes; order Propionibacteriales; family Nocardioidaceae; genus Nocardioides. Next base: position 303 of record JAOPXF010000482.1, on the reverse strand, counting down.
GACCGTGTCAGGATCGAGCCGTGCCTGAGCTCCGTCGCCTCCTGCTCGAGACGAAGGACCGGGTCGCCGCCTCGGACCCGGGGCTCGGCCGGCTCCGGCAGGCGCTGAGCGCCGTCTTCGCGGTCGGCACCGCCCTGCCCGTCCAGCTGGGCGTGGCCACGCTGCTCGGCTACCACGGCCAGGTCGTCTTCGCCGCGACCATGTTCGGTGCGGTCGTCGCGATGCTGGCGTCCAACGCCCTGGTGGCCAAGAGCCGCTGGGCGGCGGTGCGGACCGCGGCCTTCTTCCCGCTCGCCCTGGCGA
>JAOPXF010000443.1 GCA_025965295.1 Nocardioides sp. | reverse complement strand
TTTGTGGCTGGCGATCGGCCGGTTCGGGGCCATCCCACTCGGCCGCGACGACGAGGAGCCCGAGTTCAAGACGGTCTCCTGGGTGGCGATGATGTTCTCCGCCGGCATGGGCATCGGACTGATGTTCTACGGCGTGAGCGAGCCGATCACGCACTTCGCGACGCCGCCCCCCGGCACCGGTGAGGCCGGCAGCCCGCAGGCGACCCAGAACGCCATGGCCACGACGCTCTTCCACTGGACGCTGCACCCGTGGGCGATCTATGCCGTCGTGGGTCTCGCGATCTCGTACGGCGTCTACCGCAAGGGCCGCCTGCAGCTCATCTCGGCCGCCTTCGAGCCGCTCATCGGCCGGCACGCCAACGGGCCGTGGGGCAAGGTCATCGACATGCTGGCGATCTTCGCCACCCTCTTCGGCTCCGCTGCCTCCCTCGGGCTCGGCGCCCTCCAGATCCGCAGCGGCCTGCGCATCGTGACCGGGCTGGACGCGACCGGCAACGGCATCCTCGTGGCGATCATCGCGATCCTCACCGTGGCCTTCGTGCTCTCGGCCGTGACCGGCGTCGCCAAGGGCATCCAGTGGCTCTCGAACATCAACATGGTGCTCGCCGTCGTGCTGGCCCTGTTCGTCTTCGTCGTCGGCCCCACCGTCTTCATCCTGAACCTGGTCCCCACCTCGACCGGCAGCTACGTCCAGGACCTCGCCATGATGTCGGCGCGCACCGGCGCCGAGGGCGGCCGGACCAACACCTGGCTCTCCACGTGGACGGTCTTCTACTGGGCCTGGTGGCTCTCCTGGACCCCCTTCGTCGGCATGTTCATCGCCCGCATCTCGCGCGGCCGCACGATCCGCCAGTTCGTGAGCGGCGTGCTGCTGGTGCCCAGCCTGGTCAGCCTGGTGTGGTTCTGCATCTTCGGCGGAGCGGCGATCAAGCTGCAGCAGACCGGCACGGACATCGCCGGCGCGGGCGGCGTGGAGTCCCAGCTGTTCACGACCCTGCAGGCCTACCCGCTCGCCACGGCCGCGAGCGTCCTGGTGATGGTCCTCGTCGCGTTCTTCTTCGTCTCCGGCGCGGACGCGGCGTCGATCGTGATGGGCACGCTCTCCGAGCGCGGTGCGCTCCACCCCGGCAAGCCGACCGTCATCTTCTGGGGTGTCGCCACCGGCGCCGTGGCCGCCGTGATGCTGCTCGTGGGGGGCGCGGACGCGCTGTCCGGCCTCCAGACGATCACGATCGTCGCGGCGCTGCCGTTCGTGGTCGTGATGATCGGCCTCTCCGTCGCGCTCGTGAAGGACCTGCGCAGCGACCCGCTCATGGTGCGGCAGAAGTACGCCGCCGATGCCGTCGAACAGGCCGTGATCGCCGGCGTCACCGAGCACGGTGACGACTTCGTGCTGTCCGTCGACCGGCACCCCGAGGCCGACTGATCTCGACAGGCCCGGTCACCGGTCACCAGGAGGTGGCGAGCGGCCTTCCCTCGTGGAAGCCGGCCGCCGACTGCACGCCGACGACCGCCCGCTCGTGGAGCTCGCCGAGTGTGGCGGCGCCGGCGTACGTGCACGCGGAGCGGACGCCCGAGCAGATCTCGTCGATGAGGTCCTCGACTCCCGGGCGGGTCCGGTCGAGGTACATCCGCGACGACGAGATGCCCTCCTCGTAGAGGCCCTTCCTGGCGCGGTCGTAGGCCGACTCCCCCGCCGTGCGGTTCGCCACCGCGCGCGCCGAGGCCATGCCGAACGAGACCTTGTACGCGCGCCCGTCGGAGTCGAGCATGAGGTCGCCCGGGGACTCGTGCGTGCCTGCGAACCACGATCCGATCATCACCGCGGACGCCCCGGCGGCGAGCGCCAGCGCGACGTCGCGCGGGTGCCGCACCCCGCCGTCGGCCCACACGTGGGCGCCGAGCTCGCGGGCGGTGGTCGCGCACTCGAGGACGGCCGAGAACTGCGGGCGACCGACACCGGTCATCATCCGGGTCGTGCACATGGCACCGGGGCCCACACCGACCTTGACGATGTCGGCGCCCGCCTCGACCAGGGCGCGGGTGCCCTCGGCCGACACCACGTTGCCGGCCGCGACCGGCACGCCCGGGGACAGGGTGCGCACGGCGCGCAGCGCCTCGATCATCCGGTCCTGGTGGCCGTGCGCGGTGTCCACGACGAGGCAGTCGACCCCGGCCTCGAGCAGCTCGGCGGCCTTGCCGGCGACGTCGCCGTTGACACCGACCGCGGCGGCGACCCGCAGGCCGCCGGAGGCGTCGACGGCGGGGGTGTAGAGCGTGGCGCGCAGTGCGCCGGTCCGCGTCAGGACGCCGAGGAGCAGCCCGTCGTCGTCCACGGCGACCGCGAGGCCGGCGTGCGCCGCATCGATCGCGTCGAAGGCCTCGCGTGGGTCGGTGTCGGCGCCGATCGTGACCGGGGCCGGGTTCATCACGTGCTGGACCTGCGCGAAGCGGTCGACCTCGACGCAGTCGGCCTCGGAGACCACGCCGACGGGTCGGCCGTCCTCGACCACCACCGCTGCGCGGTGGCTGCGCTTGGGGATCAGCGAGAGCGCCTCGGCGACCGTCTGGTGCCGGGTCAGCTCGATCGGGGTGTCGAAGACGAGGTGTCGCGACTTCACGAACCGCACCACCTCGGCGACCACGGGGTGCGGGATGTCCTGCGGGATCACGGTCAGGCCGCCGCGGCGGGCCACCGTCTCGGCCATCCGCTTGCCGGCGATGGCGGTCATGTTCGCCACGACCAGGGGCAGCGTCGCTCCGGTGCCGTCCGAGGTGGCGAGGTCGACGTCGTACCGGCTGGCGACCGCGGAGTCCCGCGGCACCATGAAGACGTCGTCGTAGGTCAGGTCGTGCGGCGGGGCCGCGTCGTGGAGGAAGCGCACGTCGGGCAATCTACGGGCAATGCCTAGGGTGTGCCCCATGCCGTTCGTCGACCCCGGAAGCACCCAGGATCTCGGCCGCGACGTGGCCGCCGCCTTCGAGCGGACCTTCGGTGCGGCTCCCCAGGTCGTCGGAAGGGCCCCCGGGCGGGTGAACCTGATCGGGGAGCACACCGACTACAACGCCGGCCTGTGCCTGCCTCTGGCGCTCCCCCACGCGACGTACGCCGCCGTGGCGCGACGCGACGACGACCGGGTCCGGATCGCGAGTGGCCAGGAGACGACGCCCTGGGAGGGCGTGGCGCTGGGACCCGGCGACGTCGAGGGCTGGGCGACGTACGTCGCGGGCGTCGTGTGGGGGCTGCGCGAGGCCGGCCACGACGTGCCGGGGCTCGACATCCTCGTCGACGGTCGGGTGCCGCTGGGCGCGGGGCTGTCGAGCTCCGCCGCGCTCGAGTGCTCCGTGGCCGTGGCCGTGGTGGCGCTCCTCGGCCTGGACCTGGACGACGACCTCCGCCGGGAGCTCGTCGCCGCCTGCATCCGTGCGGAGACGGAGGTCGCCGGCGCCCCGACCGGCGGCATGGACCAGACCGTGTCGCTGCTCGCGCACGAGGGCGCGGCCCTGCTGATCGACTTCGACTCCCACAGCACCACCGCGGTCGAGCTCGGGCTGCCCGCCGCGGGGCTCGCGCTGCTCGTCACCGACACCCGGGTCTCGCACGCCCTCGTCGACGGCGGGTACGCCGCCCGTCGGGCCGACTGTGAGACGGCCGCGGCGTTCCTGGGTGTCGCCTCGCTGCGGCACGCGGCGGCCGCCGCCGTCGAGGAGCTCGAGGACGAGCGCATCCGCAGGCGCGCCCGGCACATCGTGACGGAGATCGACCGCGTGTCGGCGACCGTCGAGGCGCTGGCGGCCCGCGACTGGCAGCAGATCGGTCGTGTCTTCCGCGACTCGCACGTCTCGATGCGCGACGACTTCGAGATCTCCTGCCCCGAGCTGGACACGGCGGTGGCGACCGCCGTGGAGGCCGGCGCCGTCGGCGCGCGGATGACCGGGGGTGGCTTCGGTGGGTCGTCGATCGCGCTGGTGCCCGTGGAGCGGGTCGAGGCCGTGGCCCGGGCCATCGACACGGCGTTCGTCGCGTCGGGTTTCGGTCCCCCGGCGCACCTGCTCGCCGAGCCCTCGGCCGCGGCCTCCGTCCTCCCGGTGTAGCCGGCGGTCGTGGACGCGCGATGCCCGGCTCAGGGGTCGCGTGCTTGAATCGCAGGCACGACCTGACCTCCACCGAAAGGGACCCCTCGTGGCTCTCAAGAACCCGCTCGGCAAGATCAAGGACGCAGCGCTCGGCACACTGAAGGACCCCGTGGGCACCGCCCACAAGGCGGCCGGTACGGCTCGGGAGACCGCGGCGCTGGGCAAGCTGATCGCGGGTGAGGTCACCAAGAAGGCGAGCGGCCTGGTCGGCGGCCGACGCCCGGCCGCGGCGCCCGTCGCCCCCCGTGTCGATCCCACGTCGACGACCGCACCGGTGGCGCACAAGGCCGCCGAGCCCACGCACGCCCCCGCGGCCCCGAAGGCCCCCCAGGCACGCTCGGCGGCGACACCGGATGTGGCGCCTGCGGCGCCCGCCTCTGCCGCCACGCCCGCTGGGGAGACCGGGACCGTCGAGGCCACCCCGGCCGACCTCGCCAAGGTGGTCGCCAAGAAGCCCGTTGCGGCCCGGAAGGCCGCGGCGAAGAAGGCGCCCGCCAAGAAGTCGGCGCCCGGCGCCAAGCTGCCGCCCCGCAAGGCACCCGCCGACGAGTCCTCGAAGGGCTGATCCGGACCGCTTCCGGGTGGGAGACTCGCGTCCATGAGGCTCCCGGACCCGGCGCTGGTGGTGCTCGTCGGACCCTCGGGTTCCGGGAAGTCGACGTGGGCCGCGGGCCGCTACCGCCGTGAGGAGGTCGTCTCCTCCGACGACCTGCGCGGTGTCGTCGGCAGCGGGCGGCACGACCTGGACGCCTCCCACGACGCGTTCGAGCTGCTCGAACGGATCGTCGCGGCCCGCCTGGGGCGCGGACTGACCACCGTCGTCGACACGCTCGGGCACGACGAGCCGCGCCGCCTGCGCTGGCTCGCCGTGGCCCGGGACGCCTCGCTGCCCGCGGTCGCCGTCGTGCTCGACGTGTCCGACGCCGAGTGCCGGCGCCGCAACACCGCCCGGGACCGGCCGGTGCCCGCACCGGTGCTCACCGCCCAGCTCGAGCGGCACCGGGAGGTGCGCTCCCGGC
>JAOPXF010000413.1 GCA_025965295.1 Nocardioides sp. | reverse complement strand
GGCGATGATCCCGGCCGTCCGGCCCGCCCGGACCTCGCGCAGCGCGTGCTGGACCAGCCCCTCGGAGGGGCTGTCGAGCGAGGACGTCGCCTCGACGAGTATAAGCACCGCCGGGTCGGCCAGGCAGGCGCGGGCGAAGGCCACCAGCTGACGCTGCCCGGCGCTGAGCCGGCCGCCCTGGTTGGCGACGTCGGTCTCGTAGCCGTCGGGCATCGCGCTGATGAAGTCGTGGGCGCCCAGGGCGGTGGTCGCCTCGATGATCTGTGCCATCGTCGCGTCGGGACGACCGAAGCGGATGTTGTCGGCGATGGTGCCGGAGAACAGGTAGTTCTCCTGGGTGACCATCACCACCGAGTTGCGCAGGTCGCCCGAGGTGAGCCGCCGTACGTCGATGCCGTCGAGCAGCACCCGCCCGTCGAGCGGGTCGTAGAAGCGGGTCGCCAGCTTGGCCAGCGTCGTCTTGCCCGCACCGGTGGTGCCGACCAGCGCCAGCGTCTGCCCGGCCGGGACGGTGAGGTCGAGGTCGGGCAGCACGTCGCGGCCCTCGACGTACGCGAACCGGACGTGGTCGAACCGCAGCTCACCGCGCGCCATGTCGAGGCGGACCGGCTCGTCGGGCTCGGGGACGCTCGGCTGGACCTCGAGCACGCCGGCGAGCTTCTCGAGTGCGGCCGACGCGGACTGGAAGGTGTTGTAGAACTGCGAGATCTCCATCATCGGCTCGAAGAACTGGCGCAGGTAGAGCAGGAAGGCCGCCAGCACGCCGACGGTGACGTCACCGTGATAGGCCCGGTAGGCGCCGTACAGCAGCACGACCGCGATCGTGACGTTGCCGATCAGCCGGATGCCCGGCATGAACCAGGCGACCAGGCGGAACGCGACGAGGTTGGCCCGGCGGTACTGGTCGTTGACGTCGTCGAAGATCTCCTGGTTGCGGGGCTCGCGACGGAACGCCTGGACCGCACGGATGCCGCCCATCGACTCGACGAAGTGGACGATCACCAGCGCGACCTTCTCGCGGGTCACGCGGTAGCTCTTGGCCGACTCCTTGCGGAACCAGTTGGTCAGTAAGGCCAGGAACGGCCCGCACAGGAGCGCGACCAGGCCGAGCTTGACGTCGAGGAAGAGCAGCAGCCCGGCGGTGCCGACCAGCGTGAGCGCGGCGGTCACGAGCCCGTCGAAGCCGGTCTCGAGCATCTCGTAGATGGCGTCGACGTCGGACGTCTGTCGCGAGATCACCCGGCCCGACGTGTAGGAGTCGTGGAAGGCCGGGCTGAGCACCTGGAAGTGCCGGAACACCCGGCTGCGCACCTGGAAGAGCACGTCCTGGCCGATCTTGCCCGACCGGAGCAGGAACAGCTGGCGGGCGATCGCCTGGGTGATCGTCGAGACCAGCACGATGCCGACGATCAGGAACAGCGGCTGCAGGTCGCCGGTCTCGCGGATCGGCGGGATCCCCTTGTCGATGCCTTCCTTGACGAGGTAGGGAATCGAGAGCCGGGCGGCGTTCTCGACGAGCACGATGACGACCAGGACCTGGATGGCGCGCTTGTACGGCGCGAGCAGCTCGCCCAGCAGCCGGCGCGACGTGCCGGTGAGCCGGGCCGCGGACTCCCGCTCCTCGGCCTCCTCGTCGTCGACCTGGGCGTGGCCCCGCCAGTCGGTGGCGCTCATGCGGTGGCCGCCTCGGTCTCGGTGTCGGCCGCGAGCAGCTCGCGGTACTGGGGCACGGTCGCGAGCAACTCACGGTGGTCGCCGACATGGGTGATCGTGCCGCCCTGGAGCAGCGCGACCCGGTCGGCCAGCAGCACGGTGGAGGCGCGGTGGGCGACGACCAGCCCGGTGGTGGCGGACAGGACCCGCTGGAGGGCCTCCTCGACGAGCTTCTCGGTGTGCACGTCGAGGGCCGAGAGCGTGTCGTCGAGGACGAGCACCTTGGGCTGGGCCAGCACGGCCCGGGCCAGCGCGAGCCGCTGGCGCTGGCCACCGGAGAGGGCCATGCCCTGCTCGCCGATCCGGGTCTCGAGGCCCCACGGCAGGTCGTGGACGAACCCCGCCTGGCTGACGTCGATCGCCGAGGCGATCTCCTCCTCGGTGGCGTCGGCGCGACCGAGCGTGAGGTTCTCGCGGGCGCTCATCGAGAAGAGCGTCGGGTCCTCGAAGGCCGTGGCGACGAGCTGGCGCAGGTGGTCGAGCCTGAGATCGCGTACGTCGATGCCGTCGATCGTCACCCGCCCGCCGGTGACGTCCCACAGGCGCGGCACGAGCGCGGTCAAGATGGTCTTGCCGGAGCCCGTGGCGCCCACGAGCGCCACGGTCTCACCGGGCCGGATGTCGAGGTTCACGTCGCGCAGGATCGGCTCGTCGGGCGAGTCCGGGAACGCGAAGTCGACGTGCTCGAAGCGCAGGTGTCCGAGCGGCTCCGCGACGACCTGGGTGCCCGACACGATGTCGGGCTCGGTGTCGAAGATCTCGAGGATGCGCGCGCTCGACGTCATGGCCTCCTGGGCCATCGCGAGGATCACGCCGAGCGACGCCACCGGCCACACCAGCGAGAGCATCAGCGTGATGAACGCGACCAGCTCACCCGGCGTGAGGTAGCCCTTGCCAACCCCGATCGAGCCGAGCAGCAGCACGACGACGACCGCGAAGTTGGGGATCACCTCGAGGAAGGTCCAGAACTTCGCGGACAGCCGCACCTTGTCCATCGAGGTGTCGTAGAGCTTGCGGGCGGCGGTTTCGTACTGCCGGGAGACGTGCTCGCTGCGACCGAAGGACTTGATCACGCGGATGCCGACGGCACCCTCCTCGGACAGGGTGGCGAGGTCGCCCTGCTCGTCCTGCACCCGGCGCGACACCACGACGTACGACTTCTCGAAGCGCATCGAGAGCCACACGATCGGCGCGGCAGCCGCGGCCACGACCAGCCCGAGCGGCCAGTACATCTCGAGCAGCACGATGGTGACGACCGTGACCTGCAGGATGTTGATGACCAGGAAGAGCAGGCCGAACCCGCTGAAGCGCCGGATCGCGGACAGGTCCGTGGTCGCCCGCGAGAGCAGCTGGCCGGACTGCCACTTGCTGTGGAAGCTCATCGGCAGCTGCTGCAGCCGCTCGTAGAGGTCGTGACGCATCGCGGTCTCGATGCCGAGCACGGCATTCGACTGGACCCAGCGGCGCCAGAAGATCAGCACGGCCTCGAGGACGCCGAGCCCGAGCGCCAGCAGCCCCAGCGGCAGCACCGGAGCAAGCTCGCGGTCGGTGATCGGCCCGTCGATCAGCGCCTTGGTGACCAGCGGGATCGCGATCGAGAGCGCGACCCCGCCCAGCGAGGTGACCAGCATGATCGCGAGGGCGGGCAGGTGCGGCCGGAGGTAGCCCCGGAGCCGCCAGAGCGAATGAACACCGGCGGGCGGGTCCGAGACAGGGATGGTTGACATCGTCATGCACCCTATGTGGCGGCACCGACAATCGGTAACCGGTTTCCGCCCCCGCGGCTCTTACATCCTCCCCTGCACATCCGCTGCGCGGGCATCCGCTGCGCGGGGCTTCCGCTGCGCGGGCGTGCCGCTGCGCGGGGCTTGGCTCCGGTTCAACCTGCTGCCTGGGGCCGCCGGCCCGCCTGCGCCTGCGGCGCAAGGCCCCGGCGGCCGGGATCCACCCCTTCCGCTCGTTCCTCGCTCCAGGGGGGCCAGTCCCAGCCACCGCCCGCCGGGGCCCTGCCCCTCCGGCTCCGGCGGTCCGGCTCGCGCCGGCATCCGGTCGCCCACGGCCGGGGGTGGAAGTCCGTGACCTGACTGCGCCCGGGGCACGGTCAGGCTCCGACACCTTCCCCGGGGGCGTCGGGGGCAAGAGGCCGTGGGGTGCGGGCCCGCAGGCGGAGCCGGGAGGGCGGGGCGGGCCGTGGATGGGCCTGGCCGCCCGGAGCGAGGCACGAGCGGAGGGCTGGCTGGACCGGCCCGCCCTCCCGGCGCAGCCGGAGGGACCGGACACCACGGACCCAGCCACCGACGACCGAGCCCCGCGCAGCGGATGACCGCGCAGCGGCAACCTCACCGGGTTTCGAGACGGTCGCTAGCGCGACCTCCTCAACCAACGAGCCGCTCAACCCCCCGTCGTGAGCAGGCTGCGGACCACCCGCAGGCCGACCGACATGCGGGCCAGGTCGGCGGCGTCGTCGGCACAGATCTCCTGCAGCGTCGCGGCGGCGCGGGTGACGAGGACGCTGTCGGCGTCCTCCCAGGCGGCGATCCGGGCGGGCACCGAGTCGTCCGGGGAGGTCGCGAGCAGCACCCGGCGGGTGAGCTGGGCGTGGACGGCGTGCAGGTCGTCGCGCAGCGCGGCCCGCGCCATCGTCTGCCAGCGGTCCTGGCGCGGCAGCGCCAGTATCCGACCCACGAGCGCGGGCAGCCCGAGCCGCTCACCGAGCGCGAAGTGCAGTCGCGCGACCTCGGCCGCATCCAGTCCCTCGGAGGTCGCGACCTCGATGATGCCGAGCAGCATGTACGCCGGGGGGAGGACCGCGACCCGGCTGGCCAGGTCCTCGGGGACGTCCTGCGCGACGAGCGCGTCGCGGCGCTCGAGGTACGCCGTGAGCTCGCGGCCGGTCATCAGCTCGGGCAGCAGCGCCATCACCCGCTGCACCTCGCCGGAGAAGTAGTCGACGGTGCCCTGGCTGTCGAG
>JAOPXF010000409.1 GCA_025965295.1 Nocardioides sp. | reverse complement strand
ATGCGGATCAGCCAGGACGTCCGCGACTACGTCGCGGCCGGGATGGCCGAGAAGTCCACCCAGTTCGTGGAGCTCGGGTCATCGGTCTACGTGGAGAACGCCACCCACCCCCCGGCCCCATGACCTGGAACCGGCGGGCCGCCCAGCAGGTGAAGCCGGAGTGGACGTGCGAGGGCGCCGCGCTACCCTCGTCGGGCCAGTCGTACTCCTCGTGGAGTCAGGGAACCCGGTGCGAATCCGGGGCTGACGCGCAGCGGTGAGGGTGACGGGCGGAGCACGCTGCCTCTTCGGAGGTGGCAGCCACTGGAGCACGGCTCCGGGAAGGCGCGCCGTCCCGATTGATCCCGAGTCCGAAGACCTGCTGGCCCTAGCGGCAATCGCCGCCAGGTCGAGAGTGGTCCCGCGAACGGACCCTGACCAGACAGGCCCACCCAGTGTCCAGCACCCGCAGCCGAGCCGACCTCTGCCCGGGCGCGATGCGGCCGTGGCCGGCGGCCGACGGCATGCTCGTCCGCCTCCGCCTCATCGGCGGCCGGGTCTCGTCGACCTCGCTGCGTGCCCTGGTCGAGGTGGCGGAGCAGTACGGCGACGCGCGGGTCCACGTCACCTCGCGCGCCAACCTCCAGGTGCGTGCCCTGCCCGGAACCGACGGCGTACTCATGCCGGAGGTCCTGGCCGCGATCGAGGCGACCGGCCTGCTGCCGACCCGAACCCACGAGCTGGCCCGCAACATCATGATGTCCGCGCAGACCGGGCTGGCGGGGGGAGTGAGCGACCTCCGCCCGGTGGCCGCCGAGCTGGATGCGCGGCTCTGCGGAGACCCCGGTCTCGCGGTGCTGCCCGGCCGCTTCCTGTTCGTGCTCGACGACGGCCGCGGTGACCTGGTCGACCGAGGCTGCGACCTCGGACTGGTCGTGCTGGACGAGGAGTCGGCCCAGCTCCGGGTCGGCGACGGGCTCGGCCCGGTCGTCCCGATCGACACCGTCGCCCAGCGGGTCGCGGCGCTGGCCCACGAGTTCGCCGTCCGGCGAGGCGCCGGTCCCACGGCGCCGTGGCACGTCGTCGAGCTGGCCGAACCGCTCGTGCGTCCCGAGGACCCGGACCCGCGGCTGCCGGAGGCCGCACCACCCTTGCCGTTCGGCGACGTACCGGGAGGTCGGCACGTGGAGGTCACCGGTGCCGGGCTGACCCGGGCCGCCGTGGCCGGGCTGACCGCCGATGCCGCCGACGTCGTGATCACCCCGTGGCGCGGCGTCCTCGTCCCCCAGGAGAACACATGAACGAGACGACGGCAGGGCTGCGACGCCCACGCCGGCACTACGACTACGTCGACGTCGGGCCGGACATCTACCTCGACTCGTTCGCCACGATCCGGCGCGAGGCCGACCTCTCCGGCGTGCCCGTCGAGGCCGAGAAGCTCGCGGTCCGGATGATCCACGGCAGCGGACAGGTGGACCTGGCCCAGGATCTCGTCGTCCACCCCGGTCTGACCTCGGCCGCGCGGACCGCGCTCGATGCCGGAGCGCGCATTCTGTGTGACGCGACGATGGTCGCGACCGGGGTGACCCGGAGCCGGTTGCCGAGGGACAACGACGTGCTGTGCTTCCTCAACGACGAGCGGGTCCCGGTACTCGCGCGGTCGTGGCGCACGACCCGCACCGCCGCGGCCGTCTCGCTGTGGGAGCCACACCTCGAGGGTGCCGTGGTGGCCATCGGCAACGCTCCCACGGCGCTCTTTCACCTGCTGGAGACGATCCTCGACGGCGGCCCCAGGCCAGCCGCGATCGTCGGCTGCCCGGTCGGCTTCATCGGCGCCGCCGAGTCCAAGCAGGCACTGATCGAGCTGAGGGCCCAGCACGGGATCGACATCCCCTTCGTCACCGTCCGCGGCCGCCGCGGCGGCTCGGCGATGACCTCGTCCGCCCTCAACGCACTCGCGCAGGAGGAAGAATGAGCACCGGCCACTTCTATGGCGTGGGGGTCGGCCCCGGCGACCCCGAGCTGATCACGCGCAAGGGTGCCCGCCTCATCGAGCGGGCCGACGTGATCGCCTTCCACGCCGGCGTCGGCAAGGAGTCGAACGCCCGCCGCATCGCCGTCGGGCTGTTCCCCGCGGGCGTGGTCGAGGAGCAGCTGACCTACCCCGTGACCACCGGTGCCACCGGCCACCCGGGCGGCTACGCCGGCGCGCTCGCGGACTTCTACGCGGAGTCCGCGGACCGGCTCGCGGCCCACCTCGACGCCGGACGTGACGTCGTCCTGCTCGCCGAGGGCGACCCGCTGTTCTACGGCTCCTACATGTACATGCACGACCGGCTGGCCGAGCGTTTCCCGACCGAGGTCGTCCCCGGCGTGCCCGCGTTCGTGGCGGCGACCGCGGCCGCCGCCAGCCCACTTGTCCGGCAGACCGACGTCCTGACTGTGCTCCCGGGCACGATGCCCGAGCCCGAGCTCGCCCGTCGGCTGGCCGACACCGATGCGGCGATCATCATGAAGCTCGGCCGCACCTTCCCCGCCGTACGCCGAGCGCTCGAGGCCGCCGGTCGGCTGGACCACGCGCTCTACGTCGAGCGTGCGTCGATGCCCGAGCAGCGCTGGTTGCCGGTGGCCGAGGTGGACGCAGACTCGGTGCCCTACTTCTCGCTCATCGTTGTCACCGGTGACTCGCTCAACGGGTCCCGCTCGCGCCAGACGTCGGCGGTGGTCGAGGAGATCACGTCGGTGTCGGAGCCCGTCGCCGAGCTCCTGGTGGTCGGTCTCGGCCCCGGTCCCGACGCCTGGCTGACGCCCGAGGCCGGCGCGGCGCTGGCCGAGGTGGCCCACGTCGTTGGCTACGGGCCGTACGTCGAGCGCGTGCCGCAGCGCGCGGGGCTGACCCGGCACTCCTCGGGCAACACCGTCGAGGTCGACCGGGCCCGGCTCGCCCTCGACCTGGCGAGGTCGGGGGAGAAGGTCGCGGTCGTCTCGGGCGGCGACGCGGGCGTCTTCGGGATGGCCGCGGCCGTCTTCGAGGCGGCCGAGGACCCGGCGTACGCCGAGGTCTCGATCCGCGTCCTGCCGGGCGTCAGCGCCGTGCAGGCGGTGGCCGCGCGGGCCGGCGCCCCGATCGGCGGCGACTTCGCCGTGGTCTCGCTCTCCGACCGGCTCAAGCCGTGGTCGGTGGTCGAGCGCCGGCTGCGCGCGATCGCCGAGGCCGACCTGGTGCTGGCGATCTACAACCCGGCGTCCCGCTCGCGCACCGAGCAGGTCGCGACCGCGCAGCGCGTGCTGCTGGAGCACCGCAAGCCCGACACCGTCGTGGTCGTCGGCCGCGACATCGGCCGGGACGAGGAGTCCCTCACCGTGACCACACTCGCCGAGCTCGACCCGGAGAGCATCGACATGAAGTGCCTGCTCATCGTCGGCGCCGAGAGCACTCGCGTCAGTCCCGCGGGTGTGTGGACCCCCCGATTCGTGGAGGCCTGATGACCGTCCACTTCGTCGGGGCCGGCCCCGGCGCCGCAGACCTGCTGACCGTCCGCGCGACCCGGCTGCTCGCCACTGCCGACGTCGTGCTCTTCCCCGGCAGCTACCTCAACCCCCAGGTTCTCGGCCACGTCAGCGCCGACGCGACCCTGGTCGACACCCAGGACCTCGACCTCGACCAGATCATCGCGCGGCTCGTCGCCGCCCACCACGAGGGCCTCGACGTCGTTCGCCTCGCGTCGGGCGACCTGTCGGTCTACTCCGCACTGGCCGAGCAGACCCGGCGACTCGACGCTGCCGGGGTCTCCTGGGACGTCACGCCCGGCGTCCCGGCCTACGCCGCGGCAGCGGCTCTCCTCGGCCGCGAGTTGACCGTGCCGCTCATCTCCCAGTCGGTCGTGCTGACCCGCACGCAGGCCAGGTCCACCGCGATGCCGGAGACCGAGTCGCTGGCGGCCTTCGCCGCGACCGGCGCCACCCTGGTCCTCCACCTCGCCATCACCCGCACCCGTCAGCTGATGGCCGAGATCGAGCCCGAGTACGGCGCCGACTGCCCGGTGGCTGTCGTCCACCGCGCCAGCCAGCCCGAGGAGCGGGTGCTGCGAGGCACTGTCGGCACCATCGCCGACCAGGTCGAGGAGGCAGGCCTGAGGATGGCCGCAGTCATCCTCGTCGGGCGGGCGCTGGATCCGCGTCCGGGCGGCGAGTCCTACCTGTACGCCGCAGGGCGCGACCGGAGCACCAAGCGGTGAACGACCTCTACGACGTGATCAACCGGCGGCGCGACACGCGCAGCGAGTTCACCGGGCAGCCGGTGGACCAGGACGCGCTGGAGCGGGTCCTGGCAGCGGCGCACTGCGCGCCCAGCGTCGGGATGAGCCAGCCGTGGGACTTCGTGCTCGTCCGGTCTCCGCAGACACTTGCGGCGTTCCGCGACCACGTGGCACACGAGCGCGAGGTCTTCGCCGGGTCACTGGAGGGCGAGCGGGCGGAGACCTTCGCCCGGATCAAGATCGAGGGGATCGTCGAGTCCGGGCTCGGCGTCGTCGTCGGCTACGACCCCGGCCGCGGTGGATCCCACGTCCTGGGGCGCCACGCCATCGCAGATGCCGGGCTCTACTCGGTCGTCTGCGCGATCGAGAACCTCTGGCTCGCGGCGACCGCCGAGGGGCTCGGTGTCGGGTGGGTCAGCTTCTACCGCGAGGAGTTCCTGCGCGAGCTGGTCGACTTCCCGGCCCGTGTCCGACCGGTGGCCTGGCTGTGCGTCGGGGCGGTCGCCCACCTGCCCGAGGTGCCGGACCTCGAGCGGTTCGGCTGGCGACACCGATCGCCGCTCGCCGAGGTGCTGCACGAGGAGCGATATCAGCCGCGGGTGTAGGCCCACTGGGTGACCGTGCGGGCCGGGGTCCACCCGGTGAAACTGCCAACCGGCGCCGCGGTCTCCACCGCGATCCGGGTCAGCTCTCCGCCGTGCTCGCCGTACACCTGTGCCAGCAGCTGCTCGGTCTCGATCGTGACACCGTGCACGACCAACCGGCCGCCGGGCGCCAGCGCGGCCAGGCACGCGTCGAGCACGCCGGGTGCCGTGGCGCCGCCGCCGACGAAGATCGCGTCGGGCGGGCGGAGCCCGTCGAGCGCGCCCGGGGCGCGCCCGGTGACGACCGCGAGGCCGGGTACGCCCAGCCGGGCCGCGTTGCGGCCGATTCGAGCGGCGCGCTCGTCGTTGCCCTCGACTGCGGTCGCGCCGCAGGAAGGGTGGGCGCGCATCCACTCGATGCCGATCGAGCCTGCGCCGGCGCCGACGTCCCACAGGTGCTCGCCGGGCATCGGTGCGAGCCTCGCCAGGGCGGCCGTCCGCAGGTCGCGCCTGGTGAGCTGACCGTCGTTCTCGAAGGCGTCGTCGGACAGGCCGGTCGCCCAGCCGGCCACGGACGGGCCGGCCAGCTCGAGCGCCAGCACGTGCAGGCGCGGTGACGTGGCGGACCAGTCGCCCGCCGTGCCCGACAGGTGCGACTCGTCCGGGGCGCCGAGGTCACCCAGGACGTGGAGCACGCTCTCGCCGTACCCCACCTCCGTCAGCAGTGACGCGACCCGGGCGGGTGTGTGCTCGTCGGACGAGAGCACCAGGACGCGGCGTGCCGGCGCCAGCTCGCGGAGCACCAGTGCGGTGTCGCGATCGACGAGGCTGATCACGGCGCACGACTCCGCGGGCCAGCCGAGCCGGGCGCGGGCCAGCGCGACCGACGAGACGGCCGGATGGATGACGACGCGGTCGCGGCCCAGGACCTCGATCAGGGTCGTGCCGATGCCGGAGACGAGCGGGTCGCCGGACGCCAGGGCGACGACGGGCGAGGTGCCGAGGTCCGCCACGAAGTCGGGCAGGCCCACACGCAGCGGGGACGGCCACGCCAGTCGCCGCTGCCCGGCGACGTCGGGGAGCAGGGCAAGGTGGCGCTCGCCGCCCACGACGACGGCAGCCTGCAGGACGGTCTCGCGGAGGAAATCGGGGATTCCCGACCAGCCGTCGGCGCCGACCCCGACAACGGTCACGACCGGGGTCGGTGGGGGAGTCGAGTCGGGCACGGGGAAGCACGCTATCGTCACCGCAGGCACGAGGTGCCCCAACGGCCTGTCCATCGGAAACGGTGAGCCATGGTCGGCGGGGAGAATCTGGGAAGCCGGTGAGAGACCGGCACAGGCCCGCTGCGGTGAATCGGGCCCTTCGCGAGAAGGGACCCGACAAGTCCGAAGACCGGCCTCGCGTCAGACCATTTTCGATGGCGAAGCGAGCGGGAGCCTCACATGCCACAGCAATATCCATTTTCTGCCGTCCTCGGTTGCGAGGCCGACGCCCTCGACGACATGGGCCTCGCCCTGGTCCTCACCACGATCACCCCCGAGATCGGTGGTGTCCTGGTGCGCGGCGAGAAGGGGACGGCCAAGTCGACCACCGTGCGCGCTCTGGCCGCGGTGCTCCCGCCGGTCGAGGTCTATGCCGCCGACCGGTTCTCGATCGACCCCGGCGACCCGGCGGCCACCTCGCCCGACGGTCCCTTCGACGGCGACGCGGAGGTGCAGACCCGACCGGTCCGGCTGGTCGAGCTGCCGGTGGGCGCCACCGAGGACCGTGTCCTCGGCTCGCTGCACCTGGAGCGTGCCCTGTCCCAGGGCACGGTGGAGTACGAGCCCGGACTGCTCGCTCGCGCGCACCGCGGGATCCTGTACGTGGACGAGGTCAACCTGCTCCACGACCACCTCGTCGACCTGCTGCTCGACGCGGCGGCGATGGGCCAGGTGACCATCGAGCGCGACGGGGTCTCGGTGGAGCATGCCGCCCGCTTCGTCCTCATCGGCACCATGAACCCCGAGGAGGGTGAGCTCCGTCCCCAGCTGTTGGACCGGTTCGGCCTGACGGTCGAGGTAGCGGCGCCGCGCGAACCATCGCTGCGCGCTGAGGTAGTACGCCGCCGGATGGCCCACGACAGCGACCCGACCGCCTTCACCGAGCGCTACCGCGACCTCGACAGGTCGCTGACCGAGCGCATCCAGTCGGCGCGCGAGCGCGTCGTCAAGGTGCGGCTGACCGACGTCGCGCTTCTCAAGATCGCCGAGGTCTGCGCGGCCTTCGAGGTCGACGGCCTGCGCGCGGACATCGTCACTGCCCGGACCGCGGTCGCGCACGCCGCGTGGGTCGACCGCGACGAGGTGACGCGCGAGGACATCCGTCGCGCCGCGCTCCTGTCGCTGCCGCACCGCCGGCGCCGCAAGCCGTTCGACGCCCCCGGGCTCGACGAGGATCTGCTCGACGAGGTGCTCGGCGAGGACGAGCTGCCGCCCGAACCGCCCGAGGGGCCGGCACCGGACGGCCCGACCCAGCCCCCGGCCGCGAGCGATGGAGCCGAGGGTGACGCGCCCGATGACGCCGATCCCGGGGATGCATCCCCGGGCGAGTCCGACCCGTCGCGCGACCCCGGCGAACCCATTTCCGACGTCGATCTGCCGCGGCCAGGCCCTGCTCCGGCCCCCGAGCAGGGTCCCGGCTCGGTGGTGGGCGCTGCGGCGGCGTATCGCCCCAGGCTGCTCACCGTCCAGGGGCTGGGGGAGGGCGCTGCCGGCCGGCGCAGCCGGGCGCTGGCGCGCACGGGTCGACGAATCGGCGCGACCCGCGGCGACAGCGGCTCGTTGCACCTGGTGGAGACGCTGCTCGCGGCTGCCGGCCAGCAGCCGGCGCGGGGGCGGACGAGCGGGCGCGTCGACGTGCGGGCGGAGGACCTACGGGTCGCGGTGCGGGAGGGACGCGAGGCCAACCTCGTGCTCTTCTGCGTGGATGCCTCAGGGTCGATGGCTGCGCGTCGGCGGATGACCCAGGTCAAGACCGCCGTCCTCTCGCTGCTGATGGACGCCTATCGCCGGCGCGACAAGGTCGCGCTGATCACCTTCCGCGGGCAGGACGCCGAGCTCGTCCTGCCGCCCACGCACTCTGTCGAGATCGCCGCGGCGCGGCTCGAACAGCTGCCGGCCGGAGGCCGGACACCGCTGGCGGCGGGTCTGCTGGAGGCGGCGAAGGTGCTGAACCGGGAGCGACTGCGCGATCCACGGCTGCGACCGCTCCTGGTCGTGGTCACTGACGGTCGGGCCACCGGCGGCGCCGATCCGGTCGCCCGCTCGGTGCGCGCCGCAGAGCACGTTGCTGGCCTGCGCATCACGACTGTCGTCATCGACTCCGAGGGCGGCCCGCTGCGGCTCGGGCTCGCCGTGCGGCTCGCCGAGGTGCTCGGCGCTGAGCACCTGCCGGTCGACGGGGTGAGCGCCGAGGCACTGACCGGCGCCGTCCGCAGCCACACCGCGCTCAACCTCTCCGGGCAGGGGGTGGCCTGATGCCCCAGGGCCAGCCGATCGCCGTACCCGACGACGGCCTCACCACCCGCCAGCGCCGCAACCGCCCCCTCGTGATGGTGCACACCGGCGACGGCAAGGGGAAGTCGACCGCGGCTTTCGGGATCGGGCTCCGCGGCTGGAACCAGGGATGGCGGATCGGGGTCTTCCAGTTCGTCAAGTCCGCCAAGTGGCGGATCGGGGAGCAGACCGTGCTCGAGCGGCTCGGCCGCCTGCACCAGGAGACCGGAGAGGGTGGTCCGGTCGAGTGGCACAAGATGGGCTCTGGCTGGTCGTGGACCCGCAAGCAGGGCGACGCCGAGGACCACGCGACCGCGGCGATCGAGGGCTGGCAGGAGATCAAGCGACGACTCGCTGCGGAGACGCACGACCTGCTGATCCTCGACGAGTTCACCTACCCGATGAAGTGGGGCTGGGTCGATGTCGACGACGTGGTGCAGACGCTGCGCACGAGACCCGGCTTCCAGCACGTCATCATCACCGGCCGCAACGCCGACCCCCGGCTGATCGAGATCGCCGACCTGGTCACAGAGATGACCAAGGTCAAGCACCCGATGGAAGCCTGCCAGAAGGGACAGAGGGGCATCGAATGGTAGGCGACCGAGTCGAGCGAGGGACGAGCGAGCGACCGAGCCTGCCGAGACAAGAGTGGTGAGCCTGCCGCGGCTCGTGATCGCGGCCCCCTCGACCGGGCAGGGCAAGACCACCATCGCGACGGGGCTGTTGGCCGCGCTGCGCGGCGCCGGCCACGAGGTCAGCGGGCACAAGGTCGGACCCGACTACATCGACCCCGGCTACCACGCCCTCGCCTCGGGCCGCCCCGGGCGCAACCTCGACCCGCACCTGGTCGGCGAAGAGCGGATCGTGCCGTTGCTGCTCCACGGAGCCCGGGGCGCGGATGTCGCGGTCATCGAGGGCGTGATGGGCCTGTACGATGGCCGGCTCGGCACCGACGGCTTCGCCTCGACCGCCCACGTCGCCGCCCTCACGCAGTCCCCGGTGGTGCTCGTCCTCGACATCGCCCGCCAGTCGCGCTCGGT
Organism: Nocardioides sp.; assembly: GCA_025965295.1. GTDB lineage: Bacteria > Actinomycetota > Actinomycetes > Propionibacteriales > Nocardioidaceae > Nocardioides. Next base: position 1,171 of record JAOPXF010000409.1, on the reverse strand, counting down.
GGCTGCGGTCGCGGCAGGGATGGCGGCGCACGACCCGAACATCAACATCGCCGGCGTCGTCCTCAACCGTGCGGGCTCAGACCGCAACGTCGAGGAGATCCGGCGTGCGTTGTCGCTGCCCGTGCTCGGCGTGCTACCCAGCGACGAGGACCTCGCCGTGCCCTCGCGGCACCTCGGGCTCGTGCCCGCGGCCGAACGGCGCGATTCGGTCGCGATGGCAGCGCGCCTCGGCGAGCAGGTGGCGACGTGCCTCGACCTCGACGCGTTGCTGGCCATCGCGCGGTCGGCACCTCAGCTCGACGCGGTGCCGTGGGATCCGGCTTCGGAGATCCGCAGGGGGCCCGGTCGACCCGTCGTCGCGGTCGCGGGCGGACGGGCCTTCACCTTCCGCTATCCCGAGACCGAGGAGTTGCTGGCTGCGGCCGGCTGCGAGGTCGTGGCGTTCGACCCGCTCGTGGACCGCGCCCTGCCCGCAGACACGCAGGGGATCTACCTCGGTGGCGGCTTTCCCGAGGTGTACGCCGCCGAGCTGGCCGCCAACCGGAGCCTCATCGACGACCTGGGAGCCGCAGTCGCGGCCGGCATCCCGACGGTGGCCGAATGTGCCGGGCTGCTCTACCTCACCGAGACCCTCGACGGCGCCGAGATGGCCGGTGTCGTCCCGGTCAGTGCCGCGATGGGCGACCGGCTGACGCTGCGCTACCCGACCGCGACGGCGCTCACCGACTCGCTGCTCACCAGGGCCGGCGAGCAGGTGACCGGGCACGAGTTCCACAAGACCTCCGTCGCCAGTGACGGTGACGCGTGGGAGATCGACGGAATGCCCACCGGCTTCTCGACCGACACCTGGCACGCGTCCTACCTGCACGTGCACTGGGCAGGGCACCCGGTGCTCGCCCAGCGTTTTGCGGACGCAGCGCACCACGCCTTCCCGCACGTCTCCACGTCCGTCGACGTGCCACCCGTCGAGCCGCTGCGCCACCACGGCGACGCCGAGGCCGGCGCCGGACTGCTCGACTTCGCGGTGAACGTCTACGTGGGTGAGCGACCGGCTTGGCTCGATCGCGCACTGCACGCCGCGATCGATGACACGGCCTACCCGGACGCGGCGCCGGCGCGGGCCGCCGTCGCCCGGCACCTCGGCCGGCCCGTGGGCGAGGTGCTGCCGACC
>JAOPXF010000509.1 GCA_025965295.1 Nocardioides sp. | reverse complement strand
CCCGTCGAGGCCGAGGTCTCGGCCGCCGCGACACCCGCGGGCGACCTGGTCGTCGCCACGGGCGGCCGCGACCGGGCCAGCGCGGCTGAGGCGACGCGTCGTACCGCCCTCTTCGGGCGGCTCGGCCTGATGCTCACCGCGATCGCCTGTGGCGTGCACGCGGTGGCGCTGCTCGCGCGCGGCATGGCCGCGGACCCCAACCGGGTGCCGTGGGGCAACATGTACGAGTTCACGCTCAGCGGCACCTTCGTCGTGATCGCGTTCTACCTGCTGATGAACCGCCGCTTCGGGCTCGCCTGGATGGCCCCGATCGTGGTCGGCTTCGTGCTCGCGCTGCTGATGGTCGCCGTGCTGTGGCTCTACGAGCCGGTCGCCCCGCTGACCGAGGCGCTCGAGTCCTACTGGCTCGTGATCCACGTCGTCTCCGCGATCCTCGCGACCGGCGCGTTCACGCTCGGCGGCATCACGTCGGCGATCTACCTCGCCAAGGCGAAGTGGCCCGGCCCGCGCACCGGCCCGCTGGCGCGCATCCCCGACCTCCCGACCCTGGACCGGATCTCCTACCGGATCCACGCGTTCGGCTTCCCGGTGTGGACCTTCGCGGTGCTGATCACCGGCCCGATCTGGGCGCACCAGGCGTGGTCGTCGTACTGGAACTGGGACCCCAAGGAGGTCTGGGCGTTCATCACCTGGGTCGTCTACGCGGCCTACCTGCACGCGCGCTCGACGGCCGGCTGGAAGGGTCGCAACGCCGCGCTGCTCGCGCTCCTGGGGCTGGCCACGCTGTGGTTCAACTTCATCGGCATCAACTACTTCTCGACCACCAGCCAGCACTCGTACGCCGCTCCGGTGGTCTCCGAGGTCCAGCGGCGCTGACGCCGCCCGGGTCGTGGGTCAGTGCGGATGGCCCACGATGTTGATGACGTTGCCGTCCGGCGCCCGCACGAAGAACCGGCGCGGGCCCCAGGCCTCGGTCGTGAGCGGGTGCACGATCTCGTAGCCGAGCTCCTGGGCCTCGGCGTAGGCACCGTCGACGTCGTCGGTCATCACGGAGATCACCGAGTCCTCGGGTGCGGTCGCGTCGCCCGACACGAGCTGGACGTTGGCCCGGCCGTCGGGGGAGGTGTAGCGGGCCACCCAGCCCAGGCTGAACTCCTCGGTGCTCAGCCCCAGGAAGCCGGTGTAGAAGCCCCTCGCGGCCGCCACGTCGGCCACCCCGAGGTTGGCGATGATCCCTCTGGCCCGCATGCGTCCCCCTGACGAGAGTGCCGGTCGCTGCTACTTGAGGACTGTGTAGCGCACGTGGGTGGCGTACGGCGAGCTGTAGACGCGGGTGACCTCGAGATCGACGTCGCGGTCGAAGCCGTCGAACAGCCGCTTGCCCGCTCCCAGGATGACCGGGGCCGTCGAGATGACCAGCTCGTCGACGCGCCCCGCCGCCAGGGCCTGCCGGATGACGTCGGCGCCCCCACCGACGGCGACGTCCCCGTCGCCGGCCGCCTCGGTCGCCTGGGAGAGTGCGGCCTCGAGGTCGGCGACGAACCGGAAGCCGCTCTCCGCCGGCGGCTGGTCCTCGGTGCGGTGGGTCAGCACGAACAGCGGCCCGGGGAAGGGGTTGGTCCCGCCCCAGGCGCCGGCCGCGTCGTACATGCCACGGCCGACCAGCCCGGAGCCCAACGTCGAGACCAGCTCGTCGTAGAACTCCTTGTCCGGACCGTGCATCGCGAAGTCGTGGCCACTCTCGTAGGTCCACGGGCCACCCATGACCCAGTGGTGGAGCCGCTCGCCACCACGACCGAGACCGCGCTCCGGTCCGTCGTCGGGGCCGGTGACGTAGCCGTCGACCGAGGTGGTGATGGACGCGATGACCTTGCCCATGATTCTTCTCCTCCAGTGAGTGTCACGACGGTAGACCCGGCCCGGCCGCCGGACTCATCGCGTCAGCGCGTGACGGCGCGGTCCTCGTCCTGGACATACCGGCCCGTTTGCCATGGCGGCAGCACACTGTTGCCCAGTGGCCCGGTGGTTCGGCACCATCGGGAGCTCAGGGACGTGAGCGAGGGGATGTCCGGGTGACGCACGGCTTCGACAAGGACTACTGGGAGCGGCACTGGCACGAGGCGCCGACCCGCCCGAGAGTTTCGGGCGGGTCAGCGTCGTCCTTGCCGAATCCGCACCTGGTCCGCGAGGCGGGCGGGCTGGTGCCGGGCACGGCCCTGGACGCGGGGTGCGGTGAGGGAGCCGAGGCGATCTGGCTCGCCGCCCGGGGCTGGGACGTCACCGCGGCCGACATCTCCGCCGAGGCCCTCGCCCGGGCCGCCGAGCGCGCGGGCGGCGTGCCCGTGCGGTGGGTCGAGGCGGACCTCAGTGCCTGGGCCCCGGACGTGGAGTACGACCTGGTGACGACCCACTACGCCCACCCGGCGATGCCGCAGCTCGAGTTCTACGACCGCATCGCCGGCTGGGTGGCGCTCGGCGGCACGCTGCTGGTCGTCGGCCACCTGCACACCCCGGACTCCCCGGAGCACGGCCACGGTCACCACCCTCCGGCCGAGGCCTCGGTCACGCTCGCGGACATCACCGCACGCCTGGACGGCGCGCGCTGGGAGGTGGTCACCGCCGAGGAACACGTCCGTACGACCGGTCACGCGACGCCGCTGCACGACGTCGTCGTCCGCGCCACCCGGGCGGTGCGGGTCTAGGCTCGACGCATGCCGGACTTCGTCGTACGGCGTTGGGACCTGACGCCATACCCCTTCCCCCAGGCGCCGCTGCACGTGCACCGCAGTGGTGACGAGGCATTCGCGGTGCTGACCGGTGAGCTCGACGTGACCCTCGGGCCGGAGGTCAGGCGGCTGGGTGCCGGCGAGTTCGTCGTCGTACCCGCGGGCACGGCGCACACCTTCGCCACCGTCGACGACGCCCCCGCGTCCATTCTCGTCACGATGAGCCCGCAGATCGACGCCCTGGTGCGCGAGCTGCATCAGGTGCCCGAGGACGAGCGGCTCCTGGTCTGGGAGCGCTACGACTCGAGCCCGGTCTGACATCGGACCAGGACGCAGACCTCGTGGCCGTCGGGGCGACCAGCTAAGCGTCCGGGTCCTCGGGGTGCTTGCGCCTGCGGTCGAGGTCGCGCAGGAAGTCGGGGTCGTCGTCGGGGCTGGAGGGGCGCGGGTCGGGGAGGTCCCGGCGCGGGGTCGGTGCGATGCCGCGGCGCTGGATCGCCCGCACGAGGAGGTAGACGGCGACCGCGAGGAGGATCACCACGAGGAGGAACTTCACCCCTCCAATGTAGGTCCCCGGTGGTCACGCCCTACCCTGAACAGGTGAAGGAGTTCGTCGTCTACACCGCCCTGAGGATCCTGCTGTTCGTCGCGTCCCTGGGGATCGTGGTCGGGGTCTGGCTGCTGCTGTCCGACTCGATGCCGATCGTGTGGGCCGTGGTGATCGCGTTCGCGATGAGCGGCATCGCGTCGTACTTCCTGCTCAACGGGCCGAGGGCGGCGTTCGCGGCCCGGGTCGAGGAGCGGGCGTCGAAGGCTGCGGCCGCGTTCGACGAGCGCCGGGCCCGCGAGGACGCCGACGGCTGAGTGCCGCTCGGTCAGCGGCGCTTGCGCTGCTCGAGGCGGCGCTCGATGCGGCTCTCGGGCTGGCCGAGGAGCCGGGCCAGCAGGGGCACGCGGAACTTGTAGGCGATGACGGCCGCGACGACCACGAGCAGCAGGATGAAGAACATGCTCCGAGCCTACGCCGGGGGTCAGCGGCCGACCACGAGCGCGGCGGTGACGAGCGCCGCCCAGAGCAGCTCCGCCACGCCGGTCTGCTGCAGCACCGGGACCAGCCCCGAGCCGGTGGCGCCGCCGAGCACCGTGCGCACGCCGCGGACGGCCACGAGCAGGAACGCCAGGCCGACGAGTGCCCACCACGTCGTCGAGACCGCGACGGCGACGACGGCGGCGGCCGCCGCGAGGACCAGGAGCAGGTAGAGGGCGCGGGTGCGCCCGTCGCCCAGGACCACCGCGAGCGTCCGCTTGCCGGCGACGGTGTCGCTGGGGATGTCGCGCAGGTTGTTCACCACGAGGATCGCGCAGGCGAGCGCGCCGATCCCGACCGCGGCGTAGAGCGCCGGCCACTCGAACGTCTCGGTCTGGACGTACGTCGTGCCGAGCACGGCCACCAGCCCGAAGAACACGAAGACCATGACCTCGCCCAGCGCCATGTAGCCGTAGGGCCTCTTCCCGCCCGTGTAGAACCACGCGGCGACCACGCAGACCAGCCCGACGGCCACCAGCCACCATGCCGTCGTGGCCGCGAGCACCAGGCCGGCGAGCCCCGCCACCCCGAACGCCAGGAACGCCGCGCGCTTCACCGCGCCCGGCGTGGCCGCGCCCGATCCGACCAGCCGCATCGGGCCCACCCGGACGTCGTCGGTGCCGCGGATGCCGTCGGAGTAGTCGTTGGCGTAGTTGACCGCCACCTGCAGCGCCAGGCTCACCACCAGCGCCAGGAGGGTCTTCCACCAGACGGCGGAGTCGACGTACGCCGCGACGCCGGTGCCGGCGAGGACGGGGGACACCGCGGCGGGGAGGGTGCGGGGTCGGGAGCCGGCGAGCCACTCGGCGGGGGAAGCCATTCGAGGATTCAAGCAGGCCGGGGTGGCGGCTCCCGACGCAGGTAGCGCTCGGCCGCGCGGGCGGACGGGCCCATGCCCAGGGTGCCGAGCACGACGATCCCGGCGATCGCCAGCCAACCCTGCGCGCCCCACTCCATCGCGAGGTAGGTGTGGGCGGCGGGCGCCCAGACCGAGCCGACGGTGTGGCCGAGGTGGGAGGCGCCCTGGTACTCGCCGCGCCGGTCCGGGTCGGACAGATCGGACTGGAAGCCCCAGCTTCGCCGACCGCAGACAGGATCGACTGGACCGACAGCTGGCGGGCCAGCGGGGTCGGCGGGAGGAACCGCTCGAGGCGCCGCGGCCGCCGACCGGTGGAGGGCGGTGGCACGAGCTCGCTGGTCATCGCGGGCGTTCTTCCAGCGGGGGCTAGCGTTCGTCGCGTGAGTTTCCTGCGCCCCGTCCGTGGCACGTCCCGTGAGGTGGTCGCCGCGCTGGCCGCGTGGCTCGACGCGCCCGAGGAGCCCGAGCCTCTGGTCGTCGAGACCTCGGGGTCGACCGGTGCCCCCAAGCGGGTGGTGCTGTCGCGTCGGGCCGTGCTCGCCTCCGTGGCCGCCTCCGAGCGTCGGCTCGGCGGATCCGGCCGGTGGCTGCTCGCCCTGCCCGCCTCGTACGTCGCCGGGGTGCAGGTGATCTGCCGGTCGCTGGTCGCCGGGCACGAGCCGGTGCTGCTCGAGGAGGCGGGCTCTTACGCCGCGGGGGTCGAGGCCGGCGCGCGATTCGTGTCGCTGGTGCCGACCCAGCTGCACCGGATGCTCGACGTGCCGGAGGAGGTTGCCGCCCTGCGCGGCTTCCAGACCGTGCTGCTCGGTGGCGGGCCGATCGACGGTGCGCTGCGGGCCCGGGCCGCGCAGGCCGGCGTGCACGTGGTGGCGACGTACGGCTCGGCCGAGACCGCGGGCGGCTGCGTGTACGACGGCTACGCCCTCGACGGCGTGGCGCTCGCCCTCGGCCCCGACGGTCGGATCCGGGTGGGCGGGCCGACGCTCTTCGACGGGTACGACGGTGACCCGGCGCTCACAGCCGAGACCCTGGTCGACGGATGGTTCCTCACCTCGGACGCCGGCCGGCTCGACGAGGACGGTCGGCTGCAGGTGCTCGGTCGGATCGACGACGTCGTGGTCAGCGGCGGGGTGAACGTTCCGGCACCCGCCGTCGCCGCCCGGCTGCGCGAGCACCCGGCGGTGCGGGCCGCCGAGGTGCTGGGCGTGGCCGACGAAGAGTGGGGCCAGCGCGTGGTGGCGTTCGTGGTCACGGGCTCGACCGCCGGGCTGACCCTCGACGAGGCCCGTGACTGGGTGGCCCAGGTGCACCCGCGGTCGTGGGCGCCGCGGTCGCTCGTGCCGCTCGACGACCTACCCCTGCTGCCGAACGGCAAGCCGGACCGGCTGCGGCTGCGGGAGCTGGCATGAACGTCTGGTCGATCCCGATGCGCACCCGGTTCCGTGGGATCACGGTCCGCGAGGGCGTGCTGCTGCGCGGCGGGGCGGGGTGGGGGGAGTGGAGCCCGTTCCTGGAGTACGACCCCGAGGTGGCCGAGCCCTGGCTGCGCTGCGCCGAGGAGGCGGCCGCGGGGGACTGGCCGGCGCCGCTGCGCTCGAGCATCCCGGTCAACGTCACCGTCCCGGCCGTGTCGCCCGAGCGCGCCCACGCGATCGTCCTGGCCGGCGGCTGCGCCACCGCGAAGGTGAAGGTGGCCGAGCCCGGGCAGACCCTCGGCGACGACGAGGCGCGCGTCGAGGCGGTGCGGGACGCGCTCGGTCCCGACGGCCGGGTCCGGGTCGACGCCAACGGCGGCTGGGACGTGGACGGAGCGGTCGGGGCGATCCGGCTGCTGGACCTGGCGGCCGGTGGGCTCGAGTACGTCGAGCAGCCCTGCGCCACCGTCGAGGAGCTGGCCGCCGTACGCCGGGCGGTCGACGTACCCATCGCCGCCGACGAGTCGATCCGGCGCGCGGCCGACCCCTACCGGGTGCGGGACCTGGAGGCGGCCGACGTGGCGGTGCTCAAGGTGCAGCCACTGGGTGGCGTGCGCGCCTGCCTGCGGATCGCCGAGGACATCGGGCTCCCGGTCGTGGTGTCGTCGGCGCTGGAGACCTCGGTCGGGATCGCGGCCGGGCTCGCGTTGGCCGCCTCGCTGCCGGAGCTGCCCTACGCGTGCGGCCTCGCGACCGTGCAGCTTCTGACCGGTGACGTGGCCGTCTCCCCGCTGCTGCCGGTCGGTGGGTCGCTGCCGGTGGGCGTACCGACCGTCGACGAGGGCGCGCTGGCGGCGCTGGCCGCCGACGCCGACCGGGTGGC
>JAOPXF010000365.1 GCA_025965295.1 Nocardioides sp. | reverse complement strand
AGTCGGCCACTCCCGAGCAGACGCCCGCGACCATCCGGTCGTCGGTGCGGCGCACCAGGCGCTTCGGGGGGATCTGGGGGTTGCTCATCGGATCTCCTCGGTGTCGGTCGTGCCGGTCGTGCCGGCGGCCGTGTCGGGCGTCTGGGCGGGGGCGACCCAGCCGGTCTGTCGGGTGGCCCACCGGTCGCGGCCGGTCAGCGTGGTGGCCAGCAGGCCGGCGATGCCGGCCAGGACCCACGGGACGGGCAGCAGCCAGCGGATGTCGCGGCCGTCGACGACGTCACCCTGGATCAGCGCCCACACGCCGACCAGGCCGACGAACGCGATCCCCATCACCAGGTGGCCGATGTTGATCGGGTGCCGCCCGGACACGCGGGACTGCTCGGTGGGCAGGGTCTGGTTCATGGTGTTCTCCGTCATCACTGGTGCACCTCGATCTGGCCGATGCTGAGATCGGCCTCGATGGTGATCTGGGGTACGTCCGGGCCGCCGCTGTGCAGCTGGCTCATCTGGACGTCGATGCCGCCGGTCTCGCGACCGAAGAGCGAGATGTCGCCGGGGCCGTCGACCCTGGCGTCCACCCGGGTGTCGATCCCCGGAGGGACGATCACCTCGATGTGGCCGACGTCGGCCGTGACGTGCACGGTGCGGCCGTCGAGCGCCGTCAGGTCGCGGACGTTGCGCAGGTCGAGGACCAGCTCGCCGGTCGAGATGTCGTAGACGAACGCGACGCCGGCCGCCGAGACCGGTGCGACGCGCATGGTGGTGCCGTCCCACTCGCCGGCGGCGGTGGCCCCGGCGAGCGCCACGGTCGACAGCAGGCCGACCAGGATCAGCCCTCCGGCGCGACCGAAGAAGGCGCCGACCAGCAGCATCACACCGGTGGTGCCGACCGCGAGGGCCGGGTAGGCCGAGTCCGCCACCGGTGCCCCGGCGAGGTCGACGATGCCGAGGACTCCCTCGGCCAGCGCGATCAGCGCCAGCGTGAACCAGAAGAGGATCGGGCCGCGCTTGCGCGGGTTGCGGGGGCGGACCGGGACGGTCGCGTAGACCGGCGGGCGGTACGCCGGCTGCGCGTACGTCGGCGGTGCGTAGGACGGCGGGACCTGACCCGGAGCAGCAGCGGGTGTCGCCGAGCCCTGGTCGCGGCCCCGGCCGAGGAAGAGCAACGCGATGAGCCCGACCACCAGGAGCGGCCACGGGAACGAGAAGCCGCCCCACGAGTCGCCGATCATCGCGGCCGCCGCGAGGACGCCGACGATGATCAGCGCGATCGAGCGGCTCCGGTCGTCCAGCCCCAGCGGCGCGGACTCCCGGCCCTCCTCGGGCACCAGCAGCCAGCACGCGCCGTACAGGATCAGGCCCGCGCCGCCGAAGAACACGAGCACCACGAACGCGACCCGCAGGATGACGGGGTCGATGTCGAGGTGCCGGGCCAGGCCGCCGGCGACGCCGGCCACCTTGCGGTCGGTGACCGAACGACGCAGCCGGCCGAGGTCGCGGATCTCGTCACGGGTGGCGCGGGGCCCTCCCTCGTACGGCGCGTCGCTCGGCTGGGCGGCGGGCTCGCCGCCCGGTGCTTCCGGTGGTGTCGATGTCATGGCTCCAGCCTGCGCCGTCGGGAGGCCCCGCACCATCGGGGACGACCCTGATCCTCCACCCCCGGGGGCCGCCGGGGCTCAGGGTCGGGCCGGGGTCGGCCCTCATGGTCCGGGATGCGCCACTGTGTGACGATTGAGAGGACATGAGCAGTGCATCCCCCGCCACGGATCGGACCGAGGTCCGCCGCGCCAGTCGCGACACGCAGGAGCCGATCATCGGCGGCGTCGCCGCGGGTCTCGCGCGCCACCTCGGGCTGCCGGTGCTGTGGGTGCGAGGGGCGTTCGTCCTCGCGGCGGTCTTCGGCGGGCTCGGCGTGGCGTTCTACGCCGGCCTCTGGCTCGTGCTGCCGTCCGACTCGCGTTTCCTGCCGGAGGCACCCGGCCTGGAGAGCGCGACCCGCGGCGGGATGCGACCCGGCCGGATGCGCCGCCTGGGCGACGTCGGGCCCGCGATCGCGCTGGCCGCCCTGGGCTTCGGCGGCATCCTGCTCGTCGAGGCCGTGCTCGGCCAGGGGCTGGTGTTCTGGCCGCTGCTCATCGGGCTCGCCGGCGTCGCGCTGCTGTGGCGCCAGGCCGACGAGGCCCAGCGCGAGCGCTGGCTCGACACGACCGGGCGGATCGACCCGGTCCGGGTGGTGCTCGGCAACGGCGGGTGGGCGTCGTACGCCCGGCTGGCCGCCGGCATCGGCCTGATCGTCACCGCGCTGGGACTGTTCTCGCTGCGCGGCGGCTCGATCAGCGTGGCCCGCGACGTCTCCGTGGCCGCCCTGCTCGGGGTGGTCGGCATCGGGATCGTGGTCGGCCCCTGGATCTACCGCCTGGCGTCCGACCTGACCGCCGAGCGCGCCGAGCGGGTGCGCACCCAGGAGCGCGCCGACATGGCCGCGCACCTGCACGACTCCGTCCTCCAGACCCTCGCGCTGATCCAGAAGAACGCCACCGACGGAGCCACGGTCGCCCGGCTGGCCCGGGCCCAGGAGCGCGACCTGCGGTCCTGGCTCTACGCCGGCGAGTCGACCGACGAGAGCACCATCGCCAGCGCCCTGCGCGGAGCGGCGGCCGTCATCGAGGACGCCCACGGGGTGTCCGTCGACGTCGTCACCGTGGGCGACTGCGACTTCGTCGAGCAGCTGCGACCGGTCGTCGCCGCCACCGGCGAGGCGGTCACGAACGCCGCCAAGCACGCGGGCACCGGCAAGATCGACGTGTACGCCGAGGTGTCCGACGCCGCCGTCGACGTCTTCGTGCGCGACCGGGGGTCCGGCTTCGACCCGGCGGCCAC
>JAOPXF010000363.1 GCA_025965295.1 Nocardioides sp. | reverse complement strand
CCAGGTCCCGCCGGCCCGACCGGCCCGGCGTCCGCCGGCTGCTCAAGTGCGCCGCGAGCGACGTCGTACCCCTCAACGGCACGGGGCAGGGTGAGCGCGACCCGGGGCTGCTGCTGGCACTGGTGAGGTTCGGGCAGGCGCCGTGCGTCTTCCTCGGGCAGGACCGGCGCGGCCAGACCGCCGACCACCCGATGGGGCCCGAGGCGCTGCGCGAGGCCCGGCGGGGGATGCGGCTCGCCTCCGAGCTCGGGTTGCCGCTCGTCACCGTCATCGACACCCAGGGCGCCGCCCTCTCCTCCGACGCCGAGAACGGCGGCCTGGCCGGCGAGATCGCCCGGTGCCTCGCCGACCTCGTCACCCTCGACGCCCCCACGCTGTGCCTGATGCTGGGCGAGGGCAACGGCGGCGGCGCGCTCGCCTTCCTGCCCGCGGACCGGGTCGTCGCCGCCCAGCACGCCTGGCTCTCGCCGCTGCCGCCCGAGGGTGCCAGCGCGATCGTGCACCGCGACCTCGACCACGCACCCGAGATGGCCCGGTCGCAGCAGGTGCGCGCGATCGACCTGCACGCCCGCGGGATCGTGGACCGGATCGTGGCCGAGAAGCCGGACGCCGCCGACGAGCCGGAGGCGTTCTGCCAGCGGGTCGGCGCCGTTCTGGAGCACGAGCTCGCCGGCCTGCTCGTCTCCGGCCCGCGCACGCCGCACGACCGGGCGCAGCGCTACGCCTGAGGGATCGCCCGCAGAACTAGAACGCGTTACAGTCCCGGTCATGACCCGGACGTACGTCGTGACCGGGGCCGCCTCCGGCATCGGGGCCGCCACCGCCGCACTCCTTCGCGGGCAGGGCCACCGCGTCGTCACGGTCGACCAGCGCGACGCCGACGTGGTGGCCGACCTGTCGACACCGGCCGGCCGGGAGGCCGCGGTGGCCGGTGTGCAGGACCGGTGCGACGTCGTGCAGGGCCTGGTTCCGGCTGCGGGCATCGCCGGGCTCACCGGCGTGGACCCCGCCCTGGTCGTCTCGGTGAACTACTTCGGCGCCGTCGCCCTCGTGCGCGGGCTGCGGCCCCAGCTGGCGGCAGCCGGCGGGGCTTCCGTCGTGCTGATCTCGTCGAACTCGGTGACCGCCCAGCCCGGCTGGAACGGCGAGGTCGCCACCGCCTGCCTGCGCGACGACGAGGAGGGCGCCCGGGCCGCCGCTGCCGCGACCGAGGCGGTCATGGTCTACCCGGCCACCAAGGCCGCGCTCGCCTACTGGGCGCGCCGCGCGGGCGTGACGGCAAAGTGGGCGGGGGCGGGCATCCGCCTCAACGCCGTCGCCCCCGGGCTGATCGCGACCCCGATGACCGACCGGCTCCGCGAGGACCCCGAGCTGGGCGTCTTCGCCGACACCTACCCCAGCGCGCTCGGCCGCCCGGGCCGCCCGGAGGAGGTGGCCGCGACGATCGGCTTCCTGCTCTCCGACGCGGCCAGCCTGATGGTCAGCTCGGTGGTGTTCGTCGACGGCGGCACCGACGCGATGCTGCACCCCGTCCGGCCCGAGGGCATGCAGGTCGGCCCAATCGGCTGAGTGGTTCGGCGAGTCAGTCGAGGGTCAGGCAGGAGAGCGAGGCTTCGGAGAGTGACTGCTTCTCCACGGGCAGGTCGGCCAGGTCCGGGTTGAGGAAGTTGCCCTGCTCGTCGAAGAAGCCGTCGGCGACCAGCGTGGGCAGGCCGACGTCCTCGACCACCGTGCGCGCCACGCAGTCGGACTGCTTCTCGCTCATCACGCTGCTCGCCGCCAGCTCGGTCGCGAAGCTGTCGATCGCCCGCTGCTCGTCCGGGCCCGTCGAGCCGGGGTCCGACGGCGGGCTCGCCGGCGGGGTCGCCGGCGACGCGCCCGTGGCGGAGGCCGGCGGGTCCGTCGCGGTGTCGGTCCCGTCGCCGCCCACCAGGGCGAAGACGATCCCCGCCACGGCCGCCACGGCCAGCACCACCAGCCCGCCGACGAGGGCGATCGGTCCGCGGCGGCCGGTGGACGCGGCGGGCCCGGGAGCCGGCGGGCTGTCGGGCAGCCGGGTCGCGGCTCTCAGGTCGTCGCGCATCGCTGCCGCGGTCGGGTAGCGGTCGCCCGGCTCCTTCGCCATCGCCGTGCGCAGGATCCGGTTGACCTCCACGACCAGCGGGCCCGCGCCGGGCAGCTGCGGCACCGGCTTGCCGATGTGGGCGGAGACGATCTCGTAGTCGGACGTGCCGCCGTACGGCGCGGTGCCGCTGAGGGTCGCCCAGAACAGGCAGCCGAGGGAGTAGACGTCGCTCGCGACGCCCGCGGTGCCGCCGGTGTGCAGCTCGGGGGCCATGTACGACGGGGTGCCGATCGTCCCGGTCCTCGTCCGCGTGGCGTCCGCCCCGACCTGGCGGGCGATCCCGAAGTCGGCCAGGTAGGCGTGCAGGGCCGGGTCGCGCCGGCGCAGCAGCACGTTGGCGGGCTTGATGTCGCGGTGCACCAGGCCGGCCCCGTGGGCGTCCGCGAGCCCGGTCGCCACCTGCGCGATCACGTCGAGAGCGATCCGCACCGGCGGGGCGCCGTACGCCTGCAGCATCAGGCCGAGGTCGCCGTCGGGGACCAGCTGGGTGGCGATGTAGAGGCGCCCGTCGGCGTCGCCGTGGGCATAGACGTGGACGACGTGCGCCGAGTCGAGCGACGCCTGCGCCTGGGCCTCCCGGGTGAAGCGGGCCCGGAAGTCGGGGTCGTCGGCGAGGTGCGGGGAGATCACCTTGAGGGCGACCTGGCGGTGCAGCCCCTCGTCGTACGCCTCGAAGACGACGCCCATCCCGCCGCCGCCGAGCCGGCGACCGACGCGGTAGGCCCCGATCATCTCCCCGGGGGCGGGGTAGCCGGCCTGCGCGCTCACGCTGGCCTCCTACCCCACGTCCCCCGGGTTCACGCCCTCAGAACAGCAGCGCGGAGGCGGGGTCCTCGAGGATGCCGGCGACGTCGGAGAGGAAGCGCGAGCCCTTCTCACCGTCGATGTGGCGGTGGTCGAAGGAGAGCGCGAGCGTCGTCACCTGGCGCACCACGATCTCGTCGTCGACGACCCACGGCTGCTTCTTGATCGCGCCGAAGCACAGGATCGCGGACTCGCCGGGGTTGATGATCGGCGTGCCCGAGTCGACGCCGAAGACACCCACGTTGGTGATCGTGAACGTCCCGCCGCTCATCTCGGCCGGCTGGGTCTTCCCCTCGCGCGCGGTCGCGGTGAGCTGGTTGAGCGCACCGGCGAGCTCGAGCAGGGAGAGGTCCTGGGCGTCCTTGACGTTGGGCACGACCAGACCGCGCGGGGTCGCCGCGGCGATGCCGAGGTTGACGTAGGACTTGTAGACCACCTCCTGGGCGGCCTCGTCCCAGTAGGAGTTGATCTCCGGCGTACGTCGCATCGCCAGCATCACCGCGCGGCTGAGCACCAGCAGCGGGGAGACCTTGACGTCCTTGAACTCGCGGCGCTTCCTGAGGCGGTCGACGAGCTCCATGGTCGCGGTGACGTCGAACGTCATCCACTCGGTGACGTGGGGCGCGGTGAAGGCCGAGCCGACCATCGCGTTCGCCATCATCTTGCGCACGCCCTTGATGGGCTCGCGGGTCTCGCGGGTCCCCTGCTGCACCGGGTTTCGAGACGGTCGCTGCGCGACCTCCTCGACCACCGAGCGGGCTCCGCCGGCGGCGGCCTCGACGTCGGCGCGGGTGACGGTGCCGTTGGGTCCGCTCGCCGTGCAGCTGCCGAGATCGACGCCGAGGTCCTTGGCCAGCTTGCGCACCGGCGGCTTGGCCAGCGCGCGCGCCTCGCTCGGCGACGTCGCCCGGGCCGGCACGAACTCCGAGACGACCGCGGGCGGCTCGGTGCGGGCACTGGTGGCGGGCACCGGCGGCTCGTCGGCGGCGACGACCTCGTCGGACTGCGCCCCGCCGGGCGCGAACGCGCCCTGCAGCTGCATCTGGGTGTTGGCGCCGGCCTCGGTCGACGGGGACGCC
The DNA here is from genome assembly GCA_025965295.1 of Nocardioides sp. GTDB lineage: Bacteria > Actinomycetota > Actinomycetes > Propionibacteriales > Nocardioidaceae > Nocardioides. Next base: position 266 of record JAOPXF010000363.1, on the reverse strand, counting down.
GGACCCTTGCGGGCGCGACGGATCGGGCCGCGGTCGGCCTTGTTGCGGCCGACCAGGCTCTCGCCCTCGCCGCCGCCGCTGGCGGCCGGGTTGGACAGGTCCATCCCGCTGAGGTCCGCGGGTGCGGCCGGAGCGGCGCGAGCGGGCGCGGCAGCCTCGGCCTCGGCACCGATCCGGATGATCGGGGTGCCGACCGGCACCGTCTCGCCCTCGGGCACGAGCAGGGCGCCGACGACGCCGGCGTAGGGCGAGGGCAGCTCGACCAG
>JAOPXF010000360.1 GCA_025965295.1 Nocardioides sp. | reverse complement strand
CCCTGGCGGAGTCCGGTGCCCGCGTGCGCCGCGAGTCCATCGACGCCGCCCAGGCCGCGGCTGAGGCCGTCGCCCGCAGCGAGGACCACGCCCGGCCGCGCGCGGTGATCGCGGCCGGTCCCGACTCCCGCCTGCTGCGTGCGGTGCTCGAGCCGTGGTGCCAGGTGCCCTTCGTCGCCTGGCCCTCGCCCGCGCTGCCCGGCTGGGCCGGCAGCCTCGACCTCGTCGTCGTGCTCGCCCCTGATGGCGCCGATGCCGGCACCGCCTCCGCGGTCGCCGAGGGTGTCCGCCGCGGCTGCCAGGTCGTGGTCGCCTGCCCGCCCAACTCACTCGTCGCCGAGCACGCCGCGGGCCGGTGGAGCACCGTGCTGCCGACGGTCACCCGCGACCAGCTGGCCACGGCGGTCGTCATGCTCGAGTACCTCGACCGGGTCGGGCTCGGCCCGCGCGCCGACGCCGAGCAGGTGGCGGAGGCCCTCGACGCGGTCGCCATCGCCTGCTCGCCGCACCGCGACCTCGCGGTCAACCCGGCCAAGATGCTCGCGATCGCCCTCGCCGACACCAACCCGCTGGTCTGGGGTGGCTCGGTGCTGGCCGCCCGAGCCGCCCGCCGGGTCGCCGAGTCGATCCGCCGGGCCAGTGGCCGCACCGCCCTCGCGGGTGACGCCGAGCACCTGCTCCCGGTGCTCGGCGCCGCCCGCCAGCGCGACGTCTTCGACGACCCCTTCTCCGAGGTCGGCGCGGAGCTGCGCCCGATGCTGCTCGTGCTCGACGACGGAGCGGAGGAGGCCGTGGTCCGCGAGCAGCGCGGCCGGCTGCTGGCCACCGCGTCGGCCCGCGGGATCCGTGTGGAGACCGTCACGACCGACGCTCCCACCGAGGTCGCCCGTTACGCGTCCTTGCTGCTCAGCGGCACGTACGCCGCCGAGTACCTCCGCCTCGGCCTGGTCGAGGACTAGGGCGCGTCTCCCGAGCCGGGAGCCGCACCCCAGGCCCCCACGCTCCGGGTACGTTGCGGCCATGGCTGCCCCGCCCCCCAAGACGCGCGACCCCTGGTTCGACAACGCCAAGATGGCGTTGGTGACCCTGGTCGTCATCGGCCACTCCTGGACGTTGCTGCCGCCGAACGTCGTCAACGACCAGCTCTACGACTTCCTCTACGCCTGGCACGTGCCGGCCTTCGTCTTCGTGACCGGCTACCTCTCCCGCGGCTTCGCGTGGAACCGCGACCGGATGTGGCAGCTCTTCCGCACCGTCGTCGTGCCGTACGTGCTCTTCGAGTGCGCGCTCGCGTTCTTCCGGATCTACGTCGGCGGGGAGAAGCTCGAGGATCTCTTCGCCGACCCGCACTGGCCGATGTGGTACCTCTCGGCGCTCTTCTTCTGGCGCCTGCTCACCCCGGTGTTCCGGCCGCTCCGGGGTGGCCTGGCGGTCGCCGTCGTGATCAGCCTGGTCGCCGGCCTGCGGGCCGGTGACACGCTCGACATGGCCCGCGTGCTCGGGCTGTTGCCGTTCTTCGTGATGGGCCTCAAGGCCACCCCCGAGCGCCTCGAGCTGCTGCGCCGCCGGCGCGTCCAGGTGGCCGCGGCGGTCACCCTGGTCGCGATCTTCTTCCTGTCCATGGGCACCGACCGCTGGGCCAGCACCGAGTGGCTCTACTACCGCTCGCAGTACGGCGAGCTGGAGGCCAGTGACACCCGTGCCTTCCTGATCCGCGCGGTGCTGCTCGCCGTCGGCACCCTGGGCGCCTGGTCGTTCCTCGCGCTGGTGCCGCGCACCAGCGGCTGGTTCACCCGGATGGGCGCCTGGACGCTGGTCGTCTACCTGTTCCACGGCTTCGTCGTGAGGAGCGCCGACTACGCCGGATACCCGGGCTGGGCCGCCGGCCACCAGGGCGTCTCCCTCGTCCTCACCACGGCGGTCGCGATCGGGCTCGCGCTGGTCCTGGCCTGGGAGCCGCTCGCCAGGCGACTGAACCACCTCGTCGACCCCCTCGGCTACGCCGAGCGCCACCTCGTCGACGCCGTCGCCCTGCACGCGGTGAAGGACGCGGCCGAGGAGCACGCCGAGACCCTCGTGGAGACGATGGCCGAGGCGACCGATCCCGAGAAGCCCGACCCGGAGCCGTCGGGGCAGAGCCGCTAACCTTCCGCGCATGAGCGCAGAGGGTGGGAACAAGGCCGTTGTCGCGGCGCTGCTGGCCAACATGGGCATCGCCGTGACGAAGTTCGTGGCGTTCTTCCTCACCGGCGTGAGCTCGATGCTCGCGGAGGCGATCCACTCGGTCGCCGACGCCGGCAACCAGGGGCTGCTGCTCCTGGGGGGCAAGCGGGCGCAGAAGGACGCGACCGAGGAGCACCCCTTCGGCTACGGGCGCGAGCGCTACGTCTACAGCTTCATCGTCTCGATCGTGCTGTTCAGCGTCCGTGGCCTCTTCGCTCTCTACGAGGCCTATCACAAGTACCACGAGATCCACGCTGCCCACGGGCACCCGGACGACTCGATCCTGGACAGCCGCTGGTGGTGGGTGCCGCCGGTCGTGCTCGCGGTCGCGATCGTGCTCGAGGGACTCTCGTTCCGCACCGCCATCATCGAGACCAACAAGGTCAAGGGCTCGTCGACGTTCCCCCAGTTCATCCGCCGGGCGAAGCAGCCGGAGCTCCCGGTGATCCTGCTCGAGGACCTCGCGGCCCTGCTCGGCCTGGTGCTCGCGTTCGTCGCGGTGGTGCTGGCGCTGGTCACCGAGAACCTCTACTTCGACGTCGCCGGCACCGCCCTGATCGGTGTGCTGCTCGTGGTCGTCGCCTGTGTCCTGGGCATCGAGACCAAGAGCCTGCTGCTCGGGGAGTCCGCCAGCGTGCCGGCCCAGCGACGCATCGTGGAGGCACTCGCGGGCACCGAGGGCGTGGAGCGGGTCATCCACATCAAGACGCTGCACCTCGGCCCCGAGGAGCTCCTGGTCGCCGCCAAGATCGGCGTACGCACCGCGTCGTCGGCCCAGGACGTCGCGGCGGTGATCGACGCCGCGGAGCGGTCCGTCCGGGCGGCCGAGGCGACCGCCCAGGTCATCTACCTCGAGCCCGACATCTACCGGGCCGACCACGTCCCCGACGAGCGCCCCGCACCGCCGGCACCCGCCGGGCACTGAACGGCCCGCGCCCCTGGGAGAAGGCCTCGGGGGTCCGGGGGCGGAGCCCCCGTGCGTGAGGATTCTGTGTTCCGCGACCTGCCGTTCTAACCTCGTGGGCACAGCCACGAGCACACCTGACGCAGGGGGCATTTGATGGACTACAAGGTTGCCGACATCAACCTGGCCGACTACGGCCGCACCGAGATCCAGCTCGCCGAGCACGAGATGCCGGGCCTCATGGCCATGCGCGCTCGCTACGGCGACTCCAAGCCGCTCGCGGGTGCCCGCGTCGCTGGCTCGCTGCACATGACCATCCAGACCGCGGTGCTCATCGAGACGCTCGTCGCGCTCGGTGCCGAGGTCCGTTGGGCCTCCTGCAACATCTTCTCCACCCAGGACCACGCCGCCGCCGCGGTCGCCGTCGGGCCGAACGGCACGCCGGAAGACCCGCAGGGCGTCCCGGTCTTCGCCTGGAAGGGCGAGAGCCTGGAGGAGTACTGGTGGTGCACCCAGCAGATCCTCAACTGGCCCGCCAAGGATGGGCAGAGCACCTTCGCGAACATGATCCTCGACGACGGCGGCGACGCCACCATGCTCGTCCACCTCGGGGTCGACGCGGAGAAGTCCGGCCAGGCGCCGGACCCCGCCTCGGCCAAGAGCCACGAGCAGAAGATCGTGTTCGACGTCCTCAACGCCTCGCTCGCCGAGAGCAAGGACCGCTACACGAAGATCGCCGGCGAGATCAAGGGCGTCACCGAGGAGACCACCACCGGTGTGC
>JAOPXF010000359.1 GCA_025965295.1 Nocardioides sp. | reverse complement strand
CGCCGATGAGGGCGTCCCACAACCGGGCCCCGTGATCGCGCGGATCGACGTCTTCCTCGCAGGTCTCCGGGTCGTTCGCCGGCGCCGGTGACGTGAGCGGGAGGAGCGCGGCTTTGAGGGTGGCGGCATCCTCGACCGTCCCGCGGCCGCGGACCCGGACCCCGCCGGCACCGTCCTCGGTGATCGCCAGGAACCGGCCCAGGTGCGCCGCGCGGGCTTCGCGGTCGGCGGCCTTCTCCGCCTCCCGCTCGGAGCGCTCGGGGTCCGCGACCTCGAGCAGGTGCCTGGCCGCCTTGGCCAGGTCGGTCGCGTTCAACCGAGTCGCCTGGTCCAGCAGGAACGCCTCCCCCTGGGCGCGCAGGTCGGCCCGGTGCGGCAGCCGCTCGATGGCGTCGACGATCACCCCAGCCTGCTCCGGTGACACCCGACCCTCAGCCAACGCCTGGTGCGTGGCCGCAAGCTCACCGACGAGCACGGGGGCCTGCCGCACCGCCCGGTGCCCCGGACCCCGGTGGGTGCCGGCGAGGTGGGTGAACCAGTCCGACGTGGAGCCCCACGCCAGGTGGGTCTTCGCGACCTTCTGTGCCTCGACCTCGACCAGCACCGACGCCTCCACCGCCGCCAGCTGGGAGCGCAGCCCCTCCAGCTCGACCATCGTGTCGACCAGCTCGCCCGGGCTCTTCGCCGCCCACAACACCTCGCCCAGACCGGCGAGCTCCGCACGCAGCCCACCGACCACGCCGGCCGGCGTGAGGGTCGAGGTCGCGGAGTGGTCCATGGACCGACTCAACCAGGGCCCGCCGACAATCAGACCTCTGTGACCTGCGGTTATCTCGCTTTGTGAGATGATTTCCAAAAGTTTGTTCGATCCTGCCGACGTCTCAGAAAACCATCGATCCCAACCTCTCGAACGACGCGCCATCAACCACCGCGACCTCGGTCGAGACGGCCTCACCCACGGGCGCGCCGCACGTCTCGGCGGGCCCGAAGCACCGGCCGGCCACGTGCTCGACGTACACGATCCAGACCCGGCGACCGGTCTCGGGAACAGCGCCGACCGTCACCAGCGACACGCCGCTCACCCGGCGCGCGGGCTCCTCCTTGCTCGGCCCGGAGCGGGCGGCCAGCCGTCGCGCCTCGTCCGCCGCCTCGCGCGTGGCAGACGCGTCCGGCGCGACGTCCCACCCGTAGTGCTCGATCGTCGCCACCATCCGCGCCGTGAGCTGCGGCGGGGTGTCCGGCGCGCGCGCACGGGTCACGACCACGACGGACCCCAGCGCCACGACCAGCAGCACCGCGACCGAGAGCCTCCACCCACGTCCCACTCCCCCATGAGAATGAGAACCGATCCGCTGGTGGTCGGCAATGGGTACGGCTCTGAGCACCTCACCGGGTCTCGACACGTGGTTCACAGGTTCGTCGCAGGTGGGCGGCCGATAACAGAGGGCATGAGCCGACCCGACGCGCACGACCCGACCCGCAGCGTCAGCTACGTCCTGCCGGTCTACAACGAGGCGGAGAACATCCCGGTCTTCCACCGGGCGCTCCTCGAGGCGACGGCGGAGCGGCCGGACCTGACATTCGAGTTCGTGTACGTCGACGACGGGAGCACGGACCAGTCGCTCGACGAGCTGCTCGAGCTGCGCCGCACCGACCCCCGGGTCACCGTGCTCAGCCTGTCGCGCAACGTCGGCCACCAGCTCGCCGTGACCGCCGGGCTCGACACGGTGACCGAGGCCGACGCCGTGATCGTGATGGACACCGACCTGCAGGACCCGCCCCAGGTCAGCCTGGAGATGCTGCGGATCTGGGAGAAGGGCGTGGACGTCGTCTACGCCCAGCGGAGGACCAGACGGGACTCTGCCTTCAAGCGGGCCACGGCGTACGGCTTCTACTGGCTCCTCGACAAGGTCGCCTCGGTCGAGATCCCCCGCAACGTCGGCGACTTCCGGCTGATGGACCGACGGGTGGTCGCGGAGGTGGTCCGCTACCGCGAGCGGGACCGCTTCCTGCGCGGCATCGTCGCCCACGTGGGCTTCCGGCAGGAGGCGCTGCTCTTCGACCGCGACGAGCGATACGCCGGCAGGAGCGGCTACCCCCTGCGGAAGATGCTCGCGTTCGCGTCGTCGGGCATCCTCGGCTTCTCGACAGTGCCGCTGAAGATGATCGCCCGCCTCGGCTACGCGCTCTCCGTGGCCAGCATCGCCGGCGCGGCGTACGTCCTGTGGGTGCGCCTCTTCGTGCCGGAGCAGGCGGTCCCGGGGTGGGCGTTCCTGGGCGTCGGCATGTTCCTGCTCAGCGGGCTGCAGCTGATCATGATGGGCGTGATCGGCAGCTACCTGGGCCGGGTGTACGTCGAGGCCCAGGACCGGCCGTTGTACTCCCTCGCGCTCGCCGCGCGGGGCGGTACGACGAGCGACGCGCACTGAGCGTGGGCACGCGCACCGGCGCCAGGTTCGCCGCCGTCGGCGTGATCAACACCCTCCTCGACGTCGGCCTCTTCCTGCTGCTGGACGACCGGCTCGGCATCGTCGCGGCCAACGCGGTGTCGACGAGCGCGGGCATGGCCTTCAGCTTCGTCGCGAACGGCCGCTTCACCTTCGGTGCCGAGCGACTGACCGTGCGGCACGCGGCCCAGTTCCTGGCGACCACCGGCACCACGATGTGGCTCGTGCAGCCACTCGCGATCACGGGGCTGCTGCGCGCCGCCGGCGCGGTCGGCACCGACCCGAGCGCACCCGTCGTACTGATCGCGAAGCTGCTCGCGGTGGGCGTCTCGGTGACGATGAACTTCCTGGCCTACCGCCACGCGGTGTGGCGCCCGGACGCGAACGAGGAGATCAGCCGCGGGCGGCTGCGGCCGCAGCCTTGAGGTCGCGCCGCAGCTCGCGAGGCAGCGAGAAGATCAGCGATTCCTCGGCACTGTGCACGGCCGTGGCGTCGGGGTAGCCACGCGCGGAGAGGAACGCCAGCACGCCCTCGACGAGGTCCTCCGGCACGCTCGCGCCGGAGGTGACGCTCACCGTGCGCACGCCCTCCAGCCAGGACTCGTCGATCTCGGACGCGTCGTCGACGCGGTACGACGCCTTCGCGCCGGCCTCCAGGGCGACCTCGACCAGGCGCACCGAGTTGGAGGAGTTGCCGGATCCGACCACGATCACCAGGTCGGTGTCCGGGGAGATCTCCTTGACCGCGAGCTGGCGGTTCTGGGTGGCGTAGCAGATGTCGTCGCTGGGCGGGTCGAGCAGCAGCGGGAAGCGCTCGCGGATCGCGTCGACGGTCGCCATCGTCTCGTCGACCGACAGCGTGGTCTGGGAGAGCCAGGCGACCTTGGCCGGGTCGCGGACGACGATGCCGTCGACGTCGGCCGGGCTCTGCACGAGCTGGATGTGCTCCGGCGCCTCGCCCGCGGTGCCCTCGACCTCCTCGTGCCCCGCGTGGCCGATCAGCAGGATGTCGTAGTCGTCGGCCGCGAACCGCTTGGCCTCGTGGTGGACCTTGGTCACCAGCGGGCAGGTGGCGTCGATCGTCTTGAGCGAGCGGACCGCCGCCTGGCTGTGCACCTCCGGGGAGACGCCGTGGGCGGAGAACACCACCGTCTGGCCCTCGGGGACCTCGTCGAGCTCCTCGACGAAGATCGCGCCGCGGGACTCGAGGTCGGCGACGACGTGCTTGTTGTGCACGATCTGCTTGCGCACGTAGACGGGTGCGCCGTACAGGTCCAGCGCCTTCTCGACCGTCACCACGGCGCGGTCCACGCCCGCGCAGTAGCCGCGCGGCGCCGCCAGCAGGACGGCCTTCTCGGCCTCCTCCGGGGAGAGGATCTGCGGGGTGCCCAGGTCGGTCGACATGCGGCCCAGTCTAGGTGCGTCCCCGCTGTCCCCTAATCTGCCCACCATGGCCCTCGAGACCTCACCGCAGGCACCGGCCCCGGTGCGGCAGATCGCCAACGCGATCGCCGGGTGGATCGACCGCCTCGGTCCGGTCTGGGTCGAGGGCCAGATCGCGCAGGTGAGCCGCCGCCCGGGCATGAACACCGTCTTCATGACGCTCCGCGACGCGATCGCCGACATCTCGGTGCCGGTGACCTGCTCGCGCACCCTCTTCGACGGCCTCAACCCGCCCCTGGTCGAGGGCGCCAGCGTCGTGGTCCACGCCAAGCCGTCCTACTACGCCAACCGCGGGACGCTCTCCCTCTACGCGCGCGAGATCCGGATGGTGGGCCTCGGCGAGCTGCTCGCCCGCCTCGAGCGGCGCCGCCAGCTGCTCGCCGCGGAGGGCCTCTTCGCCCACGAGCTCAAGCGCTCGCTGCCGTTCCTGCCCGGCCGCGTCGGCCTGGTCACCGCTCCCAACTCGGCCGCCGAGCGCGACGTCCTCGAGAACTCCCGCCGCCGCTGGCCGGCCGTCGACTTCGAGGTGGCGTACGCCGCGATGCAGGGCACCCGTGCCGCCTCCGAGGTGATCGAGGCCGTCGAGCGCCTCGACCGCGACCCGCGCGTCGAGGTGATCGTCATCGCCCGTGGCGGCGGCTCGGTCGAGGACCTGCTGCCGTTCTCGGACGAGGCGCTGATCCGGGCGGTCCACCGGGTCCGCACCCCGGTGGTCTCCGCCATCGGGCACGAGCCCGACTCCCCGCTGCTCGACCTGGTCGCCGACGTCCGGGCCTCCACGCCCACCGACGCGGCCAAGCTGGTCGTCCCCGACGTGGCCGACGAGCTGCACCGGGTCCGGGTCGCGCGCGACCGACTCCGCACGACGGTCGCCGCCTGGCTGGCCCGCGAGCAGGCCGGGCTCGACGCGCTGCGCTCCCGGCCCGCGCTGGCCGACCCGCGCACGCTCCTCGACGCCCGTGCCGACGAGGTCGGCCAGCTGCGCGAGCGGGCCCGGCGCACGGTCTCCCACCGGCTCGACCGCGCCGCCGACGAGATCGACCACCAGCGGGCCCGCGCCCGCGCGCTGTCGCCGCTCGCCACCCTCCAGCGCGGCTACGCCGTGCTCCAGGACGCCGCCGGCCACGTCGTCACCTCGGTCGAGGGCGTCGAGGCCGGTGCCGCCGTGAGCGTGCGGGTCGCCGACGGACGCATCCATGCCACCACCACCGGGGTCGACCCGATCGACGAGGAGCAGCCATGAGCAAGGACGCACCCAAGGGCCAGCCGGCAGAGGCGGCGATCTCCTACGAGGACGCCCGCGAGGAGCTGATCGACGTCGTGCGCCGGCTCGAGGCCGGCGGCACCACCCTCGAGGAGTCCCTCGCGCTCTGGGAGCGCGGCGAGCAGCTCGCCAAGACCTGCCAGGCCTGGCTCGACGGCGCCCGCCAGCGACTCGCCGCGATGGAGACCGACGAGGAGGCCTAGGGTCCGCTCAGCGCTTCGCCGTGCTGAGCAGCGCGAGCAGCTCGCGCTGGTCGGCGACGCTCGCCGACCCGTAGACCAGCACAGTGTCGCGGCCGACCTCGGCGGCGAACGCGTGGTCGCCGCCGGCGTCGGAGTAGGTCCGCCAGGTCGGCGCGACCGAGCCGGACACGTCCACCGGGTCGCCCGCGGTGGCATCGGCGTCGACGTACGTGTGCAGCAGCTCGTCGAGCGGTGCGTCCTCCTGGCGGAGGCCGACGAACTTCCCGTCGTCGGTGAGCATCCCGATCCCCCACGCCGGGTGGTCACCCGGCACGAAGTCGATGCTGTCCGCGATCCAGCCGTCGGGCAGCGACGCGGGATAGACGAGGCGGTAGCCACCGGCCTGGGCGTCGGCCACCGTGGCCAGGTAGTCGACCGGCTCCGGCTTCACCTCGAGGTCGTCGCTGGTGCACGAGCGCAGCGCCACGAACCCGAGGATGACGAGCACGGTGACGATCAGCGAGCCGATCAGCCCGTTCGCGGTCCGGGGGTAGCGGGCGGGCCGGGTCCCGGCCGGCGGGCCGGACGCGGCGGGCGGCTGCCGCGGCTGCGGATCCGTGCCTGGCGCCTCGCTCACGGGGCCATCCTCACAGGTGCCGTAGATTTCGCGCGTGCCACCCCTCGTCGACGCCGTCCCGCTGGTGGCACTCCTGGTCCTGCTGGTCACGGCCTACGTGCACCCGTCGGGCCGCGTCGAGGCGCTGATCGGGGTCGCGGCCGCCGTCGTCACGCTCGCGACCGGCATCATCGGCCGCGACGAGACCTGGGACGCGCTGCGACACCTGGCCCCGGTCGTGGCGTTCCTCGCGACGATCCTCGTCGTCGCCGACGTCTGCGCCCGGGCCGGGCTGTTCGCGGCCGCCGCCCAGGTCGTCCGCAACGCCAGCCGCGGCCGCGCCGTACGCCTCCTCGGCGGTGTCTTCGTGCTCGCCGCGGCCGTGACCGCCGTGCTCAGCCTCGACGCGACCGTCGTCCTGCTGACCCCCGTCGTCATCGGCGCCGCCGTCGCGATGGGCACCTCGTCGCGCCCCGGCGCCTACGCCTGCCTGCGGATGGCGAACTCCGCCTCGCTCCTGCTCCCCGTCTCCAACCTCACCAACCTGCTCGCGATGCGCCACCTCGACCTCACGTTCGGCGGCTTCGCGCTGGTGATGGCGCCGGTCCTCGCGGTGGTCCTGCTCGTGGAGTACGTCGTGCTCCGGCTGCTGTTCCGCTCCGAGCTGACCGAGCCGGCCGGGCCGCCCGCCCGCCGCCTCGACGTGCACGTGCCGCGGGTGCCGCTGGTCGCGGTCGTGGTGATGCTGGTCGGCTTCGCGGCGCTGTCCCCCTTCGGCGTGGAGCCGTTCTGGGTCTCGGGCGTGGTCGCGGCCGTCCTGGTCGTCTGGGCGCGGCGCGAGGGCCTGCTCGGCGTCCGTGACGCGGTGCACGCCGCGCACCCGTCGTTCGCGATCTTCGTGCTGGCCCTGGGCGTGGTGGTCGCCGCGCTCTCGACCGGCTTCCTCGGTGACGCGGTGGCCGACCTGCTGCCCGGCTCCACGTCGTACGGCGCCCTCCTGGTCATCGCCGTCATCGCCACCGTGCTCGCGAACGCCCTGACGAACCTGTCCGCCACCCTGCTGGTCGTGCCGCTGCTGGCGCCGCTGGGCACGCCGGCCGTGCTGGCCGCGTTGCTGGGGCTGAACATCGGCTCGGGCCTCACCTACACGGGCTCGCTCGCGAACCTCCTCTGGAAGCGTGGGCTGGTCCGCCAGGGCGAGCACGTGTCGCTGCGGGAGTTCCACCGGGTCTCGCTGGTGGCCACTCCGGTCGCGCTGTTCGCCGCGGTGAGCATGCTCGCGCTGGTCACCTGATCCTGCCACTCGCCGCGACTTCTGGCAGATACGGAGAGTTGCGGACAGAAACTCCGCATCTGCGGCATGATCTCAGCGTGACCACCTACCGGATTGCGGAAGCCGCCGAGCTGCTCGGCGTCAGCGACGACACCCTGCGCCGCTGGATCGATGCCGGCCGGGTCGCGACCGAGACCGCCGACGGCCGGACCGTGATCCCCGGCGCCGACCTGGCCGCCCTCGCCCAGTCGCTGGCCGACCACCCCGACCGCGAGCGGACCCGGGCCTCGGCCGTCAGTGCCCGCAACCGGCTCGACGGCATCGTCACCAAGGTCGTCAAGGACACCGTCATGGCCCAGGTCGAGATGATCTGCGGTCCCTACCGGCTGGTCTCGCTGATGAGCTCGGAGGCCGCCGACGAGCTCGGCCTCGAGCCCGGCGTGCGGGCCATCGCCTCCGTCAAGTCCACCAACGTCGTCGTCGAGGTGTCCTCGCCGTCGTGAAGCCCGTTGTGAGAGGTCGTAGAACGTGAAGCGTGTCGTCGTAGGCGCAGCAGCGCTCCTGGTCCTGGTCGCCGGTTGCTCCTCGAGCGGAGGCGGTAGCGGATCCTCGGGCAGTCCGAGCGCCGGCGCGACGTCTGCGGCCTCGACCGCCCCCGCCAAGATCGCCGGGTCCATCACCGTCGATGCGGCGGCGTC
>JAOPXF010000349.1 GCA_025965295.1 Nocardioides sp. | reverse complement strand
TGGATGAGTTCGAGGACGCGGGCGTCCTTGCCGATCTCGCCCTCGTGCTTGAGGGTCACGTCGCGGACCCAGCGCACCGGCTCGTACGGCAGGCGCAACGACGCGAAGATGTCGTCGTAGAACCCGTCCTCGCCGAGCAGCAGCTGGTGCAGGCGGCGGTGGAAATCGCCCGACAGCGCGCCCTTGATGACGCGGTGGTCGTAGGTCGACGTCAGCGTCATGACCTTGCTGACGGCGTTGCGGGTGAGCGTCTCCTCGGAGGCGCCTTGGTACTCGGCGGGGTACTCCATCGCGCCGACGCCGACGATCGCGCCCTGGCCGGTCATCAGGCGGGGCACGGAGTGGACGGTGCCGATGCCGCCGGGGTTGGTCAGCGAGATGCTGGTGCCCTGGAAGTCGGCGACCGTGAGCTTGTTGTCGCGGGCCTTGCGGACGACCTCCTCGTAGGCGGTCCAGAAGCCGGCGAAGTCCATGGTCTCGGCGGCCTTGATGCTCGGCACGAGCAGCTGGCGGGTGCCGTCGGGCTTGGGTACGTCGATCGCCAGGCCGAGGTTGATGTGCGCCGGCGTGACCAGATTGGGCTTGCCGTCCCTGGCCTCGAAGCCGACGTTCATGTCGGGGATCGACTTCACGGCCTGCACCAGGGCGTAGCCGATGAGGTGGGTGAAGGAGACCTTGCCGCCACGGGCGCGGGCGAGGTGGTTGTTGATGACCGTGCGGTTGTCCCAGAGCAGCTTGACCGGGACCGTGCGCACCGAGGTCGCGGTCGGCACGGTCAGCGAGGAGTCCATGTTGGCGACGGTGCGGGCGGGCGCGCCGCGCAGCACGGTGTAGGTCGGCTCGTCGCTCGCCGCGGCGGGGGCCGGCGGCTTCGACTCCTTCGGCACCGGGTTGGAGGTGCCCTTGGCCGGCTCGGCGGCCTTGGCGTCGGGGCGCGGCTTCGCGACCGGCGCCGGCTTGTCGTCGGTCTTGTCGTCGGTCTTGGCGGCGGGCTTGGCGGCGGGCTTCTCCGCCGCCTTCTCGACCGGCTTGGCGGGGGCGGGCCCGGTCTTCTGCTCGGTCTTCTGCCCGGCGGGCGCCGGAGCGGCCTTCGCGGGGGAGCCGTTGCTCGACCCGTTGGCGGACCCGTTGGCCGAGCCCTTGCCCGAGGCGTGGTCCTTGAAGTAGGACACCCACGTGGGGTCCACGCTGCCGGGGTCGGACTTGTACTGGTCGTACATCTCCTCCACGAGCCACTCGTTGGCGCCGAACTCGGCGGAGGGCTGTTCTGGAGACTGACTGCCTGACGACTGCGGCACGACTTGCTTCGCCTCTTCCGGTGAGCGCGCGGGGATGAGTTTCAGTGTTCAAGGCTAGACCCACACGCCAGCAAATGCCGAGGGAAGGGGGGCCTTTCGGGCATGGTGTTGCGCGAGCCACACGACAGGGAGATTCCCCACCATGACAAGACCCGCCCGATCGGGCCCGACCGTCGCCGCATTCCTGCTCGCCCTGACCCTGGTGGTCAGCGGCTGCAGCGGCGGCGACGACACCACCGGGCGACCCGTCGCCACCGGCGGCACCGCCGCCTCGGGAGGTGACGGCCCGGCGCCGCTCGCCACCCGCGCCACCCTGGGGAAGATCACCGGCAAGCTCCCGAAGCCCGCCCGCCAGAAGCTCAAGGAGTCCGTGACCGCGGTGGTCGACGGCTGGCTGGACGCGGCGTACGTCGGCGGCGACTACCCGCGCTCCGACTTCCACGATGCGTTCCCCGGCTTCACGTCGGGCGCGAAGGACGACGCCCACCGCGACCGGGCGCTGATGTCGAACCAGTCGATCGGCAAGCGGATCGACGAGGTGAGCGCCACCCGGCGCCGGCTGCGGATCGACGCCCTCGTCGTCCACCGCAGGCCGGCCGGCGTCACCGCCCGGTTCATCCTCGGCTTCCGCACCTCCGGTGACCTCGAGCGCACCTTCGAGGTGCGCGGCCGGCTGTTCCTCATCCGCAACGGCGGCTGGCGCGTGTTCGGCTACGACGTGAGCAAGGGTGTCACCCAGGGAGGCAAGCGATGAGCGTGCGTCGGAAGTACCCCCGCCGGCTCCGGCTGGCGACCCTCGGCGTGGTCCTCGCCCTCGCGGCGCTGGTCGTCCCGAGCTCGGCGGTCAAGCCGACCGAGATCGCGCTGGTCAAGCTGCACCGGGCCTCCGGAGTCGACCTGAGCCCCGACGTGGTCTGGATCCTCGCCGTCGGGTCCGACGCGCGGCCCGGCGAGGACATGACCCGCAGCCGGGGCGACGCCCTCCAGCTGATCGGCATGAACACGAGGACCGGGGCCGCCGCGGCGATCGGCGTACCCCGCGACTCGTGGGTGAGCATCCCCGGCCACGGCTCGGACAAGATCAACTCGTCGCTCTACTCCGGCGGCCCCGAACTGCTCGGCCAGACGGTCGGCAACCTGGTCGGGATCCAGCCGGACTACGTCTTCGTCACGAGGTTCAAGTTCTTCCAGGCGATGGTCGACGACATCGGCGGCATCGAGGTGCACAACCCGGTCGCGTTCAGCGACCCCTACCTCAAGCCGGCCGGGTTCCGGGCCGGCCGGATCCACCTGGGTGGCTACACCGCTCTCGCCTTCTCACGGATCCGGCACAACCTGTTGCGCGGCGACTTCGACCGCTCCGCCAACCAGGAGCGGGTGCTGCGCGGGATCCAGGCCAAGGTGCGTGCCCGGGCCGACGAGCCGGGCTTCATCGAGCGCGGCGTCGTCTCGGTGATGGAGCACCTCTACACCGACCTGCCGCCGGCCGAGCTCTTCCGGCTCGCGCAGGCGATGGCCCAGGTCGACCCGGCGAAGGTCACCACCTGTGTCGTCCAGGGCGGGATCGGGAGCATCGGCGGCGCCAGCGTCGTGCTGCCCTACACCGACCAGGCCCGCCGCCTCGGCGACGAGGCCCGGACCGACGCCACCCTCGAGCACTGCTGAGACGTACGACGAACGGCGTCCCCCGGCCGAGACCGGGGGACGCCGTTCGTGCGTGCTGGTGCTCAGCAGTTGCTCAGTACGGGAACACCTGGCTCGCGGCGATGCCGAGGTCCATCACGATGTTGTCCTCGAGCAGGGTGAGCCGCAGGGCGGTGACCCGGTTGCCCCACTTGTTGTTGTGGAAGGCCATGCCCTCGAGCACCGCGACATCGCCGAGCTTGACCGCCTTGCCCGGGGCGGGAGCCGCAATGGTCTCGCCCTGGTAGGTGATCTTGCCGACCGACGCGGAGTGGCCCTTCACGACCTTGCCCGAGGGATTCATGCGGGAGGTCGCGCGGGAGTAGATGCCCTCGATCGAGAGCTGGAGCGAGGGGATCTCGAGCGAGCCGATGCGCTGGGCGTCGAAGCCGTCGGCCGTGCCGTCGCGGTGCTGGGTGCCCCGGAAGGTGTAGTCGATCCCCTTGAGGCCGATCACGATGCCGTTCGGGGCGAGGCTGGCCGAGTCGAGGTGCTTGTGCACCGTGCGCCCGCCGGTGCCCTGGCACGGGATCGTGCGCGGCTGGACGCCACCGAGGTGCAGCACCCCGTCGCCGGCCTTCAGGTCGAGCGGCATCGAGGTCGAGCGGAAGACGCCGGCCGGGGCCGGACCGCCGATGACGGCTCGGGCGTGACCGAGCTGGAGGTCCTGCTCCTCGCCGGTGGCGGTGATCTTGAACTCCAGGGCCTTCACGTCGGACTCGGCACCGTGCTTGGTGGCGTTGCCCTTCTTGAAGCCCATGGCGATCGAGCCGAGCTGCGGGATCTCGATGACGCCGTTCTCCTGCAGGACCGTGATCACCTGGCCGGCGAGCTCGCCGCCGGTGGCGGTCAGCGCGTCGAGGAGGTCGGTGAGCTCCTGCGGGATCGGCACACCGTTGTCGGTGAGGACGCTGGTGTCGATGGTGAGCTCGGGAGCCGTGAACGACTCCTTGTGGCCGTAGCCCTTCGCGGTGTGGAAGGCGTCGGCGGTCGTGGTCAGGCCCCGCAGCGTGACGATCGGGGTGGACTCGTCCTGGCCCGGGAGCGTGCCGCCGAGGACGATGTCGCCGAGGTGGTTGACCGCCCGCACGCCGTACTGACCGGCCTCGCGGTAGCTGAACGTCTTGCTGTCGGAGCCCGACAGCTGGATCAGCGAGTTGTCGGGGGCGCTCAGGATCGAGCTCTGCTGGACGTCGCGGCCGGTCATCCGGGTGCAGCGAAGCGGGGCCTCGGCGTCCTTGGCGCTGAGCGTCTGGACGTTGCCGGTGGTGAGCTGGGCGCCGACCGCGGTGCCCTTGTAGCCGAACGCCGAGAGCTTGTGCCCGCTGCCCGCTCGCGCCTGGTCGGCCGAGGCGAAGGGGCCTGCGGCCAGGGTGCCGGCGACCGCGGCACAGATCGTGGTGGCGGCAAGTGCCCGCCGGACGGATGTCTTCACTGCATTTTCTCCCTCGATAAGGCGCTGGTGGTGGGGCGCGGGAGAGCGACTCCCGGCCCAGTTGCACGCCAACCCGAGTCCGACGGCGCTGACTCAACGAAGTCTTATGTCGGAGGTCACGTTTCAAACCTCCGACCCCGGACAGGGGCTCGATT
>JAOPXF010000335.1 GCA_025965295.1 Nocardioides sp. | reverse complement strand
CGAGGACGTGACCCGCGCCGAGATCTCCTGGGTCGTGCAGGTGCCCACGGCCAGCGACTGGCTCAGGCGCGGCGGGTAGAGCGAGACCTGCTGCTCCTTCCAGAAGTAGGAGCCCCAGAGCAGCACGCCGGCGAGCAGCGGGACCAGCACGAACGCGGTCACCAGCGCGCCCTCGACCGCCGCCGCGCCGGTCTCGGCGCGTCGGGGCGTGGCACCGCAGGCCGACATCGGACCCCCCACGTTGCTCGTCTCGTCGGCGGCCCCCACCGCCCTACCGGACGCTAGATCGGCGCGCGCGGCGGGGCGAGGGCTTGTCCGGAAAACCACCGGGCGGCGGACCACTGGTCTGGACCGGCGCCGTCAGGCCTTCGGGGGGTCGATCTCGGCCGGCTGGAGCTCCTCGACGTTGACGTCCTTGAAGGTCAGCACCTTGACGTTCTTGGCGAAGCGCGCCGGGCGGTACATGTCCCACACCCACGCGTCGCTCATCGAGACCTCGAAGAACACGTCGCCGGCCTCGGTGCGGGCCTTCACGTCCACCTGGTTGCACAGGTAGAAGCGCCGGTCGGTCTCGACGACGTACTTGAAGATCGCGACGACGTCGCGGTACTCGCGATAGAGGGTGAGCTCCATCTCGGTCTCGTACTTCTCGAGATCCTCGGCACTCACGACGACTCCTCCACGAGGTCATTCTGCACGTCCGGCCACGGCTCGAGCCCCGCGGCCCGCCGTACGTTCACGAACCGCATCCGGTGCACCGGCGACGGCCCGTGCTCCAGGAGCGCCGCGGAGTGCACGTCGGTGATGTAGCCCTTGTGCGTCTTGAAGTCGTACGCCGGCCACTCGCGGTCGAGCTCGCACATCATCCGGTCGCGGGTCACCTTGGCCAGGACCGAGGCGGCGGCGATGCAGGCGGCGACCCGGTCGCCCTTCCAGACCGCGAGGCCGGGCACGCCGAGCCCGTCGACGGGGAAGCCGTCGGTGAGGACGTACGACGGCGGCAGGTCGAGCAGCGCGACCGCCCGGCGGAGCGCCTCGATGTTGGCCACATGCATGCCGAGCGCGTCGCACTCGTCGTGGGAGATCACCACGACCGACCAGGCGAGGGCGCGCCTGACGATCTGCGTGTAGCAGCGCTCCCGAGCCTTCTCGGTGAGCAGCTTGGAGTCCGCGAGCCCGGGGATGATCCCGGCCTTCCCCGCGGGCAGGATCGCGGCGCCGGCCACCAGCGGCCCGGCGCACGCGCCGCGGCCCGCCTCGTCGACGCCGGCGATCGGGTCGATGCCGTGGCGGCGCAGGGTGCGCTCGTAGCCGTATAGGCCCGCGTCGCGGCGGACGGTCGAGCCCCGGGGCAGGTCACTCATCCGGCACGTCCGCGAAGCTGTCCGGGCGGTGCATCCAGCGGAAGTGGTCATGGGGCCACAGCAGCACGAACACCTTGCCGACCACGAGGTCGGTGGGCACGAACTCCTCGCCCGGCACGCAGTCGGTCTCGTCGGGACGGCACATGTGGACGGTGGAGTCGGCCGAGTGGAGGCGGTTGTCGCCCATCACGAAGACGTGGCCCTCCGGCACCGGCCCGGCGGTCCAGTCGCAGGTGCTGGTCATCGGGCCGTAGCAGTCGGCCCCGTCGAGGCGGGCGTAGGCCTTCTCGTTCAGCGGGGTGCCGTTGACCGAGATCCGGCCCCGGTCGTCGCAGCAGGCGATGGTGTCACCGGCGACACCGATGACGCGCTTCACCAGGTGCCCTCCTGCCGGGTACAGCCCGACCCGGGACAGCAGGCTCGTCACCGGGTTGGCCGGACCCGCGGCCTCGTCGGCGGTGAGCCAGCCGCCGGGGTCCTCGAAGACGACCACGTCGCCGCGCTGGGGCGTGCCGCCGAACCAGTATGACGTCTTCTCCACCAGGATCCGGTCGTTCTTGACCAGGCCGGGCTCCATCGACTCCGACGGGATGTAGAAGGCCTGCACGAAGAGCGCCTTGATGAGGACCGCCAGGACCACGGCGATGCCGAGCAGCAGCAGCGTCTCCTGCCAGACCGGCAGGTGCGCCTTGCCGTGGCCGGAACGCGAAGACCGCGACCCCGTCTCGTCGATGTCGACGAGAGACGTGTGGTCGCGGTCCTCGGATGTCACGCGCCGAGCGTAACGAGCGCCTGGCTGGCCCGGCTCAGGCCTCGCGGCGCTCCTTGATCTTGGCGGCCTTGCCGCGGAGGTTGCGCAGGTAGTAGAGCTTCGCACGGCGGACGTCACCGCGGGTCACGACCTCGATCTGCTCGAAGATCGGGGAGTTCAGCGGGAACGTGCGCTCGACGCCGACGCCGAAGGAGACCTTGCGGACCGTGAAGGTGCGGCCGATGCCGGAGCCCTGCACGCGGAGCACGACGCCCTGGAAGATCTGGACACGCGAGCGGTTGCCCTCGACGACCTTCACGTGGACCTTGATGTTGTCACCGGCGCGGAAGGCCGGGACATCGCTGCGCTTGCTCTCGTTGGCGAGCTCGGCGATGAGGTTGTTGCTGCTCATGATCTCTCCTCACGGGTGCCACAGGTCAGCCGCGGAATCGAAGGATTCACTGGTGGCCCAGACTGTGCTGCTGGGGGTGGCCGGCGGCGCCATGCTCCCCCTGCGGCAGGAGCCCGACGCGGATCCCCCTCCCGGAACGAGTCCTCGGGGCGATCCATCTTTGGCCGACTGGGCCGAGGGACGAGTCTGCCACAGGGCCGACGTCAGCCGGTAATTCGTGCCTTGGTCAGCCGGACCACTCCCGGCTCGGGGCTGCCGGCGAGCCGGTAGCCCGCCTTCTTGTACATCTTCTGGTTGCGCAGGCTGCCGGCGCCGGTGAACAGCTCGTACGACGTGGCCTCGGGGGGCGCGGCCGCCTCGATCCGCTCCAGCAGCATCCGGCCGAGCCCGCGGCCCTGCAGGTCGGGGGCGACCATCAGGCGGCCGATGTCCCACGCGTCGCCGCGGGGGGAGGCGCGAACGGCGCCGACCAGGCGCCCGGCGCTCCGGGCGACCAGCACGGTGGCCTGCGCCGCCCAGGCGACGACGTCGCCGAGGGACTCGGTCAGCGCGGGAATCACCACTCCGGGGTTGTCCTGCTGCTCCTGCACCCAGCAGGCCCGCTGCAGGGTGAAGAGCTCGCCGGCGTCCGAGGGCCGGACCAGCCGCACCTCGACGTCGTCGAGCAGCACCGCGGGGTGGACGAGGTCGGGGCGGCGCTCGGCCGTCCGTCGTACGGCCTGCTCGCGACGCCAGGCGCTGATCGCCCCATGGTCGCCCGAGAGCAGCACCGGGGGCACGTCGTGGCCGCGCCACGAGGCGGGCTTGGTGAAGACGGGGTACTCGAGCAGGCTCGACCCCGAATCGGACAGGGTGTGCGACTCCTCGGTCAGCGACTCGGGGTTGCCCATGAAGCCGGGCAGCAGCCGCACCACGGCCTCGGTGATCGCCAGCGCGGCGACCTCGCCCCCGTTGAGCACGTAGTCGCCGATCGAGACCTCCAGGACCTCGGCGCGCCCGCGGGTGTCATCCAGCACCCGCTGGTCGATGCCCTCGTAGCGGCCGCACGCGAAGACCAGCCGCTCGCGGCCGGCCAGCTCGCGGGCCAGCGCCTGCGTGAACGGGACACCGGACGGCGTCGTGACGACGACGGTCGGCGGTGTCCCCTCGTCGGTCGAGCCGGTCGGGATCAGCTCGTCGAACGCGGCGCCCCAGGGCTCGGGCTTCATGACCATGCCCGCGCCGCCGCCGTACGGCGTGTCGTCGACGGTGTGGTGCCGGTCGGTGGCCCACTGCCGCAGGTCGTGGACGCGGACGTCGAGCAGCCCCTTGTCCCGGGCCTTGCCCGCGAGCGAGAGCTCGAGCGGGGCGAGGTAGTCGGGGAAGATCGTGACGACGTCGATCCTCATTGCTGCTCCGCGTCCTCCGGGAGCGGCGTGACCAGCCCCGGACGGTCGGCGATGACGACGCGACCGCCGGCGAGGTCGACCTCGGGGACGAGCGCCTTCACGAACGGCACCAGCGTGTTGCGGCCGTCGAGCGCCTTGACCGTCAGCAGGTCCTGGGCGCCGCCGTGGACCAGCGCGGTGACCTCGCCGAGGTGGGTGCCGTCGACGTCGTACGCCGCGAGCCCGACCAGGTGGTGGTCGTAGAACTCGTCGGGGTCCTCGGGGGTCTCGTCGGCGGGGACGGTCGCGTGCAGCACGATCCCGCGGGCGGCCTCGGCGGTGGTGCGGTCGGTGAGCTCGGCGAAGGTGACCAGCAGGGTCGTCTGGTGCCAGCGGACCCGGACGACCCGCATCGAGGTGAGCGGGCTGGCCGAGCCCCGCGGCGCCTCGGCGCGCAGCACGTTGCCGACCGCGAAGCGCCGGTCGGGCTCGTCGGAGCGCACGTCGACGGTCACCTCACCGCGCACGCCGTGCGGCTTGCCGATCCGTCCGACGACGACCTCGATGGTCGCGCCCTCTCCGTTGGTCGAGCTTGTCGAGACCACGCGTTCCTTCCTCAGAAATACCGAATGGGTGACGCCCCGAGGGACGGCACCCATTCAAGCGGTTGCTCAGGCGTTGAGCGTCAGCGACGCCGGTCCACGTCGACGAAGTCGACGCGGGCTCCGCCTCGACCTGCCAGGGCGGACACGACCGTGCGGAACGCCGTGGCGGTGCGACCGCCACGACCGATCACCTTGCCGAGGTCGTCGGGGTGGACCCGCACCTCGAGGATCGAGCCGCTGCGCAGCTGCTTGTCACGCACGGACACGTCGTCCGGGTGCTCGACCACACCGCGCACCAGGTGCTCGAGGGCATCGGCGAGCATGCTCAGGCCTCGCTCTTGCCGGCGTCCTCGGCGGTCACCGTCTCGGCGGCCTCGGCCTCGTCGGCGGCACCCTCAGGGGTCTCCGACGCCGGAACCGCGGCGGGGGCCTCGGCCGGAGTCTCCTCCGCCTTCGCCTCCTCGGCGGGCTTCTCCGCCTTGTCGGCCTTCTTGGCCTTGGGCTCGACGGCCGGCTTGTCCTCGACCACGTCGCCGTCCTTGGCGGACTCGGACTTCTTGGAGGACTTCTTGGTCACCGCCTCGGCCTTGGCCGAGCTGTGCGCCTCGGCGAGCGCCTCGTTGAAGATGTCGAGCTTGTCGCGCTTGGCCTCGGCCACGCGCAGGGTGCCCTCGGTGCCGGGGAGACCCTTGAAGGTCTGCCAGTCACCGGTGATCTTGAGGATGGCCTCGACGGCCTCGGTCGGC
>JAOPXF010000310.1 GCA_025965295.1 Nocardioides sp. | reverse complement strand
CGTCGAGGTGCAGGACCTTGTTGACCGTCGTCTCGAGCAGGTCGTTGTCGTGGCTGATCACGATCAGCCCGCCCTTGTGCGCCCGCAGGAACTCCCGCAGCCACACGATCGAGTCGGCGTCGAGGTGGTTGGTCGGCTCGTCGAGGAGCAGCGTCTCGGCGCCCGAGAAGAGGATGCGGGCCAGCTCGACGCGGCGGCGCTGACCGCCGGACAGGGTCCGCAGCTGCTGGGTGAGGATCCGCTCCTCGATCCCGAGGCTCTTCGCGATCGTGGCGGCCTCGGACTCGGCGGCGTACCCGCCACCGGCGTGCAGCTCGGCGTCGGCGGCCGAGTAGCGGCGCATCGCCCGGTCACGGACCTCGTCGTCGTCGCTGCCCATGTCGACCTCGGCCTGACGCAGCCGGCGTACGACGTCGTCGAGGTTGCGCGCCGACAGGATCCGGTCGCGGGCCAGCACCTCGGGGTTGCCGATCCGGGGGTCCTGGGGCAGGTAGCCGACCTCACCGGTCGTCAGCACCTTGCCCGAGGCGGGCAGCGCCTCGCCGGCGAGGATCTTGGTGAGGGTGGTCTTCCCGGCGCCGTTGCGACCGACCAGCCCGACCTTGTCCCCGGCCGCGACACGAAAGCTGACGTTCTCCATCAGAAGCCGGGCGCCGGCACGGACTTCCAGCTGCTGGGCGTTGATCATGAGGGTCGTTAGTGTAGTTCGGCGGGGATCGATCCCCGCATCGTCGTCACCGCCGAGAGAGGGATCGCATGCGCTTCAACCCGAAGGCCCGCCTGGACACCAGCAGGATGGGTGACGCAGGTCGCGGTCGCCGTTCCGGTGGTGGGGGTGGCAGCCTCCCGATCCCGGGAGGCGTGCGGGCCGGCGGGGGCATCGGCGGCGTGATCATCGTCGTCCTGTACCTCGTGGTCACCCAGTGCCTCGGCGACGGGTCGACCAGCGCGAGCGGCCTCGACACCAGCCGGATGGCCGACACCGGCCGCTACACCTCGTGCAAGACCGGTGCGGACGCCAACAAGAGCGCGGACTGCGCCCGGGTCGCCGTCGAGAACTCCCTCTACGACTACTGGTCCCAGACCCTGCCCGAGCAGTCGAAGGCCTCGTTCGAGCCGGAGGCGGGTGTCGAGACGTTCACGGACGCGATCGACACCGGGTGCGGCCAGGCGACGTCCGACGTGGGCCCGTTCTACTGCCCCGCCGACCACTACATCTACCTCGACACGACCTTCTACGAAGCCGTGCTGCACAAGCAGCTCAACGGTCCGAGCGGTGCCTTCGTGGAGCCCTATGTGCTGGCGCACGAGTACGGCCACCACATCCAGAACCTGCTCGGGACGATGAGCCGGGTGAAGACGCAGCAGGGACCGAAGAGCGACTCGGTCCGGCTCGAGCTGCAGGCCGACTGCTACGCCGGCATGTGGGCCAAGGGCGCGACGACCACGAAGGACGAGGCCGGGCAGGTCCTGCTCCAGGACCTCACCGACCAGGACATCAGGGACGCGATCGATGCGGCGACCGCCGTGGGCGACGACCGCATCCAGGAGGAGACCGGCGGCCGGGTGAATCCCGAGCAGTGGACGCACGGGTCGGCCGCCTCCCGGGTGAAGTGGTTCCAGACCGGCTTCTCGCAGGGCTCCCTGGAGGCCTGCGACACGTTCGCGACCGACAACCTGTAGTACGGATCACCGACCTCGCGTCGGAAAGTTCGGCGACTCGCCCGCGGCTCAGGCGGTAGCGTCAGCACCGTGACGAACGGCGACGCGTACGACGACCAGACCCTGGCGGGGCCCGGCGTCTCGTCGCGGCCGGCGGGCCTCCGGGTCCTCGTCGCCGAGGACTTCGAGCCGGTCCGGACGCTCACCACCCGGATGCTCAACAAGCTCGGGCACGACGACGTCGACGAGGCCGAGGACGGCCAGGAGGCCGTCGACGCCCTGGGGGCGAAGCGCTACGACCTGCTGCTCCTCGACATGTCGATGCCGCGTCTCTCGGGGATCGACGTCGTGCGCTGGCTGCACGCCCACCCCGACCGGCTCGAGGGCCTCTCGATCGTCGTGGTGAGCGCCGCCGCCCATGAGGAGCGCCCGATGCTGAACGAGCTCGGCGTGACCCTGATGCTGCCCAAGCCGGTCCGGATCCAGCAGCTCTCCGACGTCATCGACGAGGTTCGCGCGGGTCGCTGACCGGCGGGTTGTCCAGATCACCTGGGGCAATGAGACAAGAACTGATACGAAACGGCGAAACACCGCTAGCCTTCCCCCAGGGAGCAACCAGGGAAGGGACCACACTCCATGCTGAAGAGGTACAAGCACCACCGCTCGATCGCGCGCGCAGGCCGTAATCTCCGCGCCATCTACACGTGGCGCCCGCAGGTCTGAGCAGCACGACAACCGCGTCGGACGGCGCCGACGAACCCGATGGGTTCCTCGGCGCCGTCTTGCGTGCGACAGGCAGTTCCGTTCCCGTCCGCCTCGCTGCTGACGGACCGACGCTGGTGACCACGGTCGAGGACTCGCGAGCGGTGTTGACGAGCCCCGTCGACTTCGTGCTGCCCTTCGACGTGAGCAGGCAGCACCGCGGTCGTGGCGTCGACACCGGCAGGACGATCCCGACCTTGGCGGCGTCCGCCGTGGCCGTCGGGCGGCAGACCTTCATCGAAGAGCTGACCGCCGCCGAGCCCGGGTTCGTGGGCACCGACGTGGACACCCTGTCCTTCCTCCGGCGCCCGGTCTCCCGCTCGACCACCGCGGCCCTCGTGCCCGAGGCGGACGCCGGGGCGCGCGACGCGATCGCCGACCTCGTCCTCGGCTGGATCGACTCGCTGGCCCCGGTCATCAGCGCCGACCGCCCACCCCGGAGGTGGTCGCGCGCACGCCGCACGGAGCAAGACGCGCGGCAGCGCCTCACCGCGGCCCTCGCCGACCTCGGCTGTGCGGCGCCGGCCGCCCGGGCCACGGCGCTGGCCG
>JAOPXF010000498.1 GCA_025965295.1 Nocardioides sp. | reverse complement strand
GTGCACGACGACCGACTCGACCGTCGTGCCCGCGGGAACGGGGTGGAAGAGCTGCATCCTGATCTCGCGGTCGCCTTCGGTGAAGCAGTCCCACCGCCCGGACACGACGGCCAGGAAGTCACCGTCCGCGTCGGTGAGGAATGCCTGGGCGACGGCCTGGGGCGTCGAGCCGCCCCGGGTCGTGACGTCGGCGACCACGACGGCGCCGACGGAGTTCTCGTCCATCCCGGTGGCCACCGCCTTGAACGTCGGTCCCTCGTCGCGGGTCGATGGCGCCCAGGCGACGTCGCGGTAGACGACGTCGACCGCGCTGATCACCGCGGCCGACGAGCCGGCATCGAAGTAGAAGCCGTACTGCTGGCCCGCCGGCAGGTCCACGACCCGGCAGCAGCTGCCGTCGGTCGTCGACGACGAGGAGGCGACGAGGACGTTGTGGGCGTCACGGGCGGTGATCGTTGCGTTCGCGAAGCGCAGCGTCCGGTCGGTGGCGTTGGTGACCACCACCGAGAGCATGCCGTCCACGACGCCCCACTGCTGGGTCACCAGGACCGGGCCGGCATCGGCGACGCCCGGGTCGACGCCGGTCACCTGGGCACCCTGCATCTGCGCGGAGATCTGCGAGCAGCCGGTCAGCATCAGCAGCACGGCGACCCCGGCCGCCACGCCCGTACGCCGGGCCGACCGGACGCGCCGGGTGGTCCTCGTCACGGCTGCGACGCGCGGAACAGCCAGCCCAGCGGGCGCGCGCCCTCGTCGTCCCCGAGACCGGGACCGGTCGAGACGGCACCGGTGGCCGGAGACGGCTCGGTGGCCGCCGGTGGCGGGTCCACCGTGGCCGGCAAGGACTCCACGACGACCGCGGTGGCGGTGGCGGTGGCGTTGGCATTGGCGGGAGCGGCCTCGGCGACGGTGTCCGGGGCGGTGGGCTGGTCGGAGAAGTCGGGTGCCTCCCCGGGCGTGATCGCGCGCAGCTTCTCCAGCGAGCCGATGACGTCCGTGACGACCGACATCGCGCCCTCGAGCGCCGGGCCCAGGCCGTGGACGCCGAACTCGACCTGCCGCAGCAGCTGGTCGGACTCCGCGCGCAGCGTCTCCAGCTCGGCGCGGCTCTCGGCCGCGATCTCCTCGCGCATCCGGTCCCGCTCCTGCTGGACGTTGCGCTCCAGGTCCTCGGCCTCGGTGCGGGCCCGGAGGGTCACCTCGGCGGCCTCGGCCCGGGCCCGGGCCAGGATGCCGTCGGCCCGCTCCTGGGCCTCGACGGTGGTCTGGGCGGCGGCCTGCCGGCTCTCCGTGACGAGCTGCTCCGCGATCGACTCGGCCTCGGCGACCATGGTGTCGGCGTCTGCGGCGGCGGTGCGGCGCAGCTGGCTCGCCTCGGCGAGCAGCGCCTCGGCGTCGCGGCGGGCGCCCAGGTTGGCGCGCATGGCCTGGGCGCGCTCGGTGGCGCTGCCCTGCCCGGCGTCCGTGGGCTCGTCCGCTTTCGCGGCGCTGGCGCTGCCCGTGTCGGGCGTGGCGGCGGCCTGCGCGCGTGTGGACTCCTTGGACATGCTTGAGGTCCCCCCTCGTGATGATGTGTCTTGCTCTGTCGCAACTCCCCGGCCCCGAGAGGGCAGTCGATTTCTGAACTACTCAAGTTTGGTTCCCGCTCAGGCGCGAGCCAAACCCCCTTGTGCTCATCTAGGCTCTCGTCCGTGCGGGGGACGAGAGGCAGGTCACTCCTGGTTGCCCCCGAACTCGCGGGACACGCCGGGGCCTGGGACGCCCTCGTGACCTCCGCCCCGGTGCCGTCGCCGTTCCTGCGCAGCTGGTGGCTCGACTCCGTCACCGCGAGACCGGCTGCCCATCTGCTCGTGATGAGCGACGGCAGGCTGATCGGCGGGGTCCCCTTCGCCCGCGACCGGGTGCTGGGCATCAGCCGCTATCGCTTCGCCGGTGAGGGCGTGCTCTGCCCCGACCACCTGGACGCGCTCGCGCTGCCCGGGCACGAGGACGAGGTCGTCGACGCTCTGCACGCCTGGTTCGTCGCACCCGGTCAGCGGATCGTGGAGGTGGACGGGCTCGGCGAGGACTCGCTGCTCGCCCGGGCCCTCGCCCGCTCGCCCCAGCCCCTCGACGTGGCCCCGTGGCAGGCACTGCCCGCCGACGGCACCGACTTCCTCGCGGCTCGTTCGTCGAACTTCCGGCGCAGCGTCCGCAAGGCCGAGCGCCGTCTCGACGAGGCGGGGGTACGACACCGCCGCGTTGACCCGGCGGGGCTCGCCGAGGCACTGGCGGCCTTCCGGCTGCTCCAGGGCGACCGGGACGGACGGGGGCCGCTGCTCGACCAGCTGCCGGTCCTCGAGCGCGCCCTCGCGGTCGGGCTGCCGCTCGGCGAGGCCCGCATCGACGTGCTCGAGACCCCGGTCGCGGTGGTCGCGGTCTGCGTGGCCTTCGTCGTCGAGGGTCGGCTGAGCCTCTACCAGGTCGCCCGCTCGCTCGAGCACGAGTACCGGAGCGCCGCCACCGTGCTGCTCCATCGCGTGATCGCCGACGCCGTCGCGGACGGGTGTGTCGAGGTGGACATGCTGCGCGGCGACGAGGGCTACAAGTCGTCCTTCGCCGACGAGCGCCGTCAGTTGCACCGGCTCCGGGCCGGTCACGGGGTGCTGGCCCGGGGTGTGGTCGCCACCCGGGCCCTGGTGGTCAGTGCGATCCGGCGGGTTCGCCGGATCCCAGGCGAAGCCGGCGCTTGGCGCCGCCGTACGCCTTCATGAAACCGACCTTGGCGCGGTCGCGCCCGGGTGCGAGGCCGTACGCCGGCGGGTTGGCGCCGAGCTTCTGCATCTTGGTGTTGAACGCCTGGACGAGCGACTCGTTCTCGTTGTCGTCGTTGAAGAACGTGACCGTGAGCGAGAGCGACGTGTTGTCGTAGTTGGTGATCCAGTGCGGGGTGTACGGCGGGATGTAGCAGCCGTCGCCCGGGCCGATCTCGTACTCGGCGGTGACCTCCGGGAGCGTCCCGAAGCGTCCGAAGTCGCCGTTCCAGTAGCCCTTGACGTGCTCCTCGCGCTGCTCGGCGTCGGCGAACTTGCCGAAACCCAGCATCCGGGTGCCCTCGAGCTGCATGCAGAAGCTGTGCTCGATGTCGAAGTGCGCGGCGGTGACGGCCTTCGGCGAGCTCGCGAAGAGGAAGCCCATCCGCCGGCGCAGGCTGCTCGCCGGGAGCCCCGAGCTGGCCGCCAGACCGTCCAGGATCTCGTCGACCAGGCGCTGGTAGCGGTCGACCTGGTGGATGTGCAGGAGCGTGAACCACGAGCTGTTCGCGGCGATCTGCCGGATCTGCTCGGCGATGTCCTCGACGGGGACGGCGACCCCGGCGGCCGACCCGGCGGCCAGCGGCTTCTCGCCGACCTCCGCCGAGAGGGACCGCGCCGGCAGCTCGGTGCCGAGCTGCGCGATGGCGTCCAGGGTCAGGAGCGGGTGACCGACGAGACCGTGCCGGAACGAGGTGGGCGTGCGGCTGGTGAGATTGCGCTGGAAGGTGCGGTCCACTATTGGACCCACGGTCTGGCGTGGTGCGGTGTTCATCGATCCCCCGACGTGTCGTTGGGGCCCCCCAGGACCCTGCTGCGTTCTGCAACCGGGCGAGCCGAGCCCCCGCCTGTGGGAGCGTACCCATCCGGGCACACTCCTACGCCTCTGCAACGACCGGCCGGCAGCCGAGTGACGGCGCGCCGGGGGTGACCTGGGTTACTTCTTGCCGGCCTTCTCGCCGGGAGCCGAGGTCGACAGCGCGGCGATGAAGGCCTCCTGGGGGACCTCCACGCGACCCACCATCTTCATCCGCTTCTTGCCCTCCTTCTGCTTCTCGAGGAGCTTGCGCTTGCGGGTGATGTCACCGCCGTAGCACTTGGCGAGCACGTCCTTGCGGATCGCGCGGATGGTCTCGCGGGCGATCACCCGCGCGCCGATCGCGGCCTGGATGGGGACCTCGAACTGCTGGCGCGGGATCAGGTCCTTGAGCTTGCCGGCCAGCATCACGCCGTAGGCGTACGCCGCGTCGCGGTGCACGATCGCGCTGAACGCGTCGACCGTCTCACCCTGCAGCAGGATGTCGACCTTGACCAGGTCGGCGGCCTGGTCGCCCGAGCGCTCGTAGTCGAGCGAGGCGTAGCCCTTGGTGCGCGACTTGAGCTGGTCGAAGAAGTCGAAGACGATCTCGCCCATCGGCAGCGTGTAGCGCATCTCGACGCGGTCCTCGGAGAGGT
>JAOPXF010000304.1 GCA_025965295.1 Nocardioides sp. | reverse complement strand
TGGTGCCGGTGCCCTGGTGCCGCTTGCGCCCGACCACCAGGCCGCCGTACCCGATCCGGCCGTCGACCGCCCGGAACCGCGCCTTCCAGGCACCCTCGCGGAGCGTCCAGAAGACCACCCGTGCGTGGTGGCCACGGGTCCGGTTGACGGTGACGACCTGGCGGGTGTGGTCGTGCAGGCGCACGTGCACGCCGTCGAGGCGTACGTCGGAGCTCGCGGCCGCCGGGCCCGGCGTGAACACGAGCCCGATGACCAGGCCGAGGAGCGCGCCGGTCAGGAGGAGGGGCTGCAGTGGTCTCATGTGAGGTCCTCGGGGGTGAGGTCGGGGCGGACCCCACGGTACGACGGCTGCCGCAGGCGCAGCTGGGAGGACAGCCCGAGCGCCTCGACGTCGACCACGACGACCGGCTCGACCCAGCGGGTGCCGAGCGCGTCCAGCCGCGGCACCTCGTCGACGAACGGCGAGTCCGCGCGCGTCAACGGGTCGAGCAGCTCGCGCAGCGCCGGCCCCTTGGCCCCGGCGATCCCGCTGCCGACCCGGCCGCGGTAGACCAGGCCCTTCGCCGTCGGCTCCCCCACCAGGAGGGCGCCGAGCCGGTCGGCCGAGTCGGTCTCGAGCCGCCAGCCGCCGACGACGTAGGACGAGCGCTTGCGGTGCGGGAACTTCAGCCAGTGCGGGCTGCGCACGCCCGGCTCGTAGCGCGAGGCGAGCCGCTTGCTGACGATGCCCTCGAGCCCCTGCTGGAGCGTGGCGTCGAAGAGCATCGCGCCGTCGTCGTAGGCCGGCGGCACCTGCCAGGTGCCGGCCACGACACCGTCGGCGACCAGCTCCTCGAGTCGCTCGCGGCGGCGCGACAGCGGCTCGCCGGTCAGGTCGCGGCCGTCGAGCCGCAGCAGGTCGAAGACCATGAACGTCGCCGGCAGCAGCCGGGACTTGGCCTCGGCCGTGGCCGCCCGGCGTACGTGCATCCGGTCCTGGAGGACGCCGAAGTCCGGGAGACCGCTCTCGTTGAGGGCGATCACCTCCCCGTCGACGAGGAGGTCGCGGCCGGGTGCCGACTCGACCAGCTCGGGCCAGGCGATGGTCGCGTCGTTCTCGTTGCGGGTCCAGAGCCGGACCGCCGGGGCCGCGGGCCGGGCGTCGGCGAGCAGCCGGATACCGTCCCACTTCACCTCGTGCGTCCAGGACTCGCCAGTGGGTACGTGGCTGCCACGGGTGGCGAGCATGGGACGCATGAGGCCATCCTGACGGATACTGGAGTGAACCGAGGGAAGGATGACGACTGATGCGTGCGATCTGGAAGGGCGCGGTGTCCTTCGGGCTGGTCAGCGTGCCGGTCAAGCTCTACTCCGCGACCGAGTCGCACGACGTCTCGTTCCGGCAGGTGCACGCCAAGGACGGCGGCCGGATCAAGTACCAACGCGTCTGCTCGATCGACGGCGAGGAGGTCGCCTACGCCGACATCGCCAAGGGCTACGAGACCGAGGACGGCGAGATGGTGATCCTCACCGACGATGACCTCGCCGAGCTGCCGTCGACGTCGTCGCGCGAGATCGCGGTCGAGAAGTTCGTGCCGAGCGACCAGATCGACCCGATGCTCTTCGAGAAGTCCTACTACCTCGAGCCGGAGAAGACCGGTGCCAAGCCCTACGCACTGCTCCGCCAGGCACTGCTCGACGCCGACCGGATGGCCGTCGTGACCGTGGCCCTGCGCCAGCGCACGTCGGTCGCGGTGCTGCGCGTCCGCGACGACGTGATCGTGCTGCAGACGATGATGTGGCCCGACGAGATCCGCCAGCCCGACTTCTCCGTCGACGCCGGGGACGTGAAGCCCGCCGAGGTCAAGATGGCGAACATGCTGGTCGAGACGCTGGCCGGCGACTTCGACGCCGCCGACTTCGAGGACGACTACGCCGAGGCGGTGACCACGCTGGTCAAGACCAAGATCGAGGGCGGCGAGGTCAAGAAGACCGCGACCTCGACCAAGTCCTCCGGTGAGGTGGTCGACCTGCTCGCGGCCCTGCAGCGCTCCGTCGACGCCGCCAAGTCGGCGCGCGGCGAGAGCGACGACGACGAGGACGCCGCCGCCGACGAGAAGCCCGCGAAGAAGACGGCCAAGACCGCGAAGAAGGCACCGGCCAAGAAGGCCGCCAAGAAGGCCGCCAAGAAGGCCGCCAAGAAGGCACCGGCGAAGAAGGCCGCCGCGCGCAAGGCGAGCTAGGGCGACGCGTCCCGGTCCGCCAGGGAGCCGGGGCCGGCCAGCTCCACGAGCTCGGCCAGCATCTCGTCCATCCGGTGGAGCAGCGAGAGGTGTCCCTCGTCGTCGAAGAGGTGGACCCGGGCCCCGCGGATCCGGGCGGCCAGCCACTGGCCGTGGGCGAAGGGCACCATCTTGTCGTGAGCGCCCTGCCAGACCGCGACGGGCACCGTGATGTCGGCGACGTCGAAGCCCCAGGGCTGCATCACCTGCAGGTTGTCCTCGAGCAGGCCCACCGCGCCCTGGGTCATGGCACCGCGGAACGAGGCGGCGACGTACTCGCCGAGCTCGCCGGTCAGCGCGGCCGCGTCGACCTCGTCGACCAGCCCGCCGAACGCCTCGACGATCTGCGCACCGGTCACCGCCCCGAAGTCGGCGGCCTGCTCCTCGACCACCGGGCGCAGCGCCTCGCGACCGCGGGAGGCCAGCTCGAAGTCTCGGACGTTCTCGGGCCCCATGCCGCCGGTGAAGTCGAGGTCGGCGGCGTCGGCCGGTGCCACGCCCGCGAGACTGGCCGCGGCGAGGCACCGGCCGGGCAGCAGCGCGGCACAGGCCAGGGCGCGAGGTCCGCCGCCGGACCAGCCGAGCGTGACGAACCGGTCGATCCCGAGCGCGTCGAGGACGGTCGCGCTGTCGACCGCGTCGGCGGCGATCGGCACCGGCGGACCAACCGGGCGCGGCGTGGATCCGCCGTACCCGGGGCGTGAGTAGGTCACCAGCCGCAGGCCGGCGCGCGCGGCGGCGGCCCAGAGCGGCTGGTGGGACGTCGCCGCGCTGGGGGTCCCGCTGTGGAAGAGGAACGGCAGGCCGTCGGCAGCGCCGCCGGTGAGGATCTCGAGACGCCTGCCGTCGGGCGTCGACACGGAGTCGGGCATGGGCGCGATGCTGCCACAGCGGCCCGGCCGCCGCGGCTCACGTCGGGACCCTGGCCCCCTCGAGCCGGCGAGCGAGGTAGCGGAGCTCGGCGGGCCGCGTCATGAACCGGAGCCGGTCTCGCAGGGTGGCCTCGTCGACCCACAGCTCCTCGGCGGCGGCCGCGACATCCCCCTGCGCCCACGCGAGCGCCTCGCCGATCGTGGTGACCTGCGGGAGCAGTAGCTGGGCGGCCAGCTTGCGGACCTGGTGCTCCTCCTTCGGGGCGAGCCCCATCGGGACCGGGCCCCGCTCGGCGTGCAGGCACTCGTGCAGCACCGTCGAGCGCAGCTCGGCCTGGGTGAGCCCGCGGCGGAGGCTGATGGTGCCCGCGACGAAGTCGGTCTCCCCCATCGGGCCGTCGTCGTGCCACAGCAGGCTGATGTGGCTGAGCGCCCGGAGTCGACGCCACGGATGGGTCATGGAGGAGACGGTAGACAGCGCCGCGGACAGCGCCGTCCGGGCCGGGGTCAGGTGGGCTTTCCGGTGCCCTTCCGGGCCGCCCTGGTCTGGAGCTGCTGCGACTTCTCCCGCTTCGTCAACGGGACCGCACCCCGCTCTTCACCGGTCTGGCGGTGCCTCACGTCCGCCGGGAGCATGGCCCGCACGACGGCCAGGACCGCGGCCCGCTGGTCGGCGTCCAGCTGGGAGGCCTCGGGTGGCAGGACCCAGTCACCGTGATCCTCCCGGGCGATGCCGGCGAGCTCCCAGACCCGGGCACGATCCCCGTCGAAGAGCTCGTCCGCGACCCGGGCGACGGTCTCGGCCGACGGGCTGCCGATGCCGTCGATGAGCCGCTTCGCGGTCTGCGGCGAGATGCCGACCCGACTCGCCAGCCCGCGCTTGCTCGCGATCCCCGTCGGCTCGAGCGCGGAACGCCAGGGCTCTGGCAGGGGTTCGCGGCTCACGGTGGGCACCTTCCGGGGGCGGGCGGCCGTACGGCGCACGGCGCACTAGACGGACCGTCTAGGAAATTCATCCCTGAAGTTAGCCCATCACGCCTGGCTCACGCATGCCGCCTTTAGACGTCGGCCCGAGTTCGTCTAGTTTCAATTCTTGCGTCTTGCAAGACGTGAGACATTGATCTAGTCTGCGCTTGACAGTGACGTGGACCCTCGGGAGGTCAAGTGAAGGTCAAGGACCGCCGCGTTCTCGCGGACTACCTGGAATTCCGGCACCTGTCGTACGCCGAGCTCGCGGCGGCGGTGCGCAGGATCGCCCGGACGCCCGGCCCCTCCAAGGCCACCATCGGGCACCTCGTGACAGGCACGACGACCGGCACCAAGCGGGAGTGGGCGATCGCCATCGAGGAGGCACTCGGCGCCCCCGCCGGTTCGCTCTTCGCGCCCGCTCCGTCACGCGTCTGCGAGGACGCGGCATGAGCGCGCCGGGCCTGACCCGCTGGGAGCGGTTCTGGGCGGGGCCGCTCTGGGCCAAGTTCGCCGTGTGTATCGCGGTCGGGCTGGCCTTCGGCCTGGTCGTGGGCACGGCGGTCACCAAGGCGTCGGGGCAGGAGCCCACCGGCTCCAGGGCGCCGGCGGCCGAGAGCACCGCTCCCGAGCACAGGTGCGATCCCACCGAGACGCCGTGCCCGCAGGAGGCCAGGTGGCACGTGAAGAAGTTCCGGCACGGCAAGGTCGACGGGTGGAAGCACGGCATCCCGGTCAAGAGGTTCTACATCCACCCGGCGAAGGTCAAGAAGGTGTGGGTCCGCAAGATCGCCCGCGCGCTGTGGCAGCGCGACCAGGCGCGACACGCCACGGCCCGGATCCCCTACTCCTACCGTGCGGAGGCCATCGAGAGGTACACCAACCTGATCAAGGCCGGCTCGTGCGCGACGTGGGCCCAGCACTACCCCGCCTGGGACACCCACCACGAGGTCTGCCAGACCATGCCCAGTATCAGCAACAACCCGGACGCCCCCAAGGAGAAGTGGATGACCGCCGACGAGGTCAAGGCCTACGGCGCCGTCGTGCTGTGTACCGGCGGCACGGTCGCCACTGTCGTCTCCATCCCCGCCACCGCCGGCACCTCGGCGACGGTTGCGGCCGGCTTCGGTGGCGCCTCGTGCCTCTACGGCCTGTGGGCATCGATGTCCCCCTGACGGCGATGAGTTCGCAGGACGCGGGTGGTCTACCCCCACGTCCACGAACCCGACCCCAGGAGCCCCGATGCCCCTCTCCTTCACCAGCGGTGAACCCTGCTGGATCGACCTGTTCACGGCCGACCCCGAGACCGCGGCAGACTTCTACTCCGGGCTCTTCGGCTGGGAGGCCGGCGAGGCCTCCCCCGACTTCGGCGGCTATCGGATGTTCCTGCGCGACGGTGTGCCGGTCGCCGGCCTGATGCCCAACGACGGCTCGAGCGGAACCCCCAGCACGTGGTCGGTCTACCTGGCCACCGACGACCTCGACGCGACGACCCAGCGCGCGCGGGCCGCGGGGGCGACCGTCGTCGCCGAGCCCATGGCGATCGCCGACCTGGGCCGGATGGCCGTGCTGGTCGACCCGGCCGGCGCCCTCGTCGGCGCTTGGCAGGCCGGCAGCTTCGCGGGCTTCGGCGCCCGGGCCGCGGACGGTGCGCCGGCGTGGTTCGAGACCCTCACGCGCGACTACGACCGCGCGGTCGGCTTCTACCGTGACGTCTTCGGCTGGGACGTCTCGACGATGAGCGACACCGCCGAGTTCCGCTACACCACCCTCGGCAAGGACCAGGACGCCCGGGCCGGGATCATGGACGCGACCGGCTTCCTGGGCGAGGACCCCTCGCGCTGGCAGTTCTACCTCCAGGTCCCCGACACCGACGCCACCGTCGCTCGGGCGATCGCCGCGGGCGCGAGCGTCGTGGTGCCGGACGACGACACGCCCTACGGGCGGGTGGCGGTCCTCCGGGACCCGGGTGGAGTGCAGTTCAACATCATGGGACCTGTCGCCCGGGCGCGTTGACCCGCGCCGCGGCCGAGTCCGGGTAGGCCCGGTCGAATCGCCAGAACAGCGCGTCGCTGAGCCGGGGCGCGACCAGGTTGAGCACCTCGCCGACGTTGCCGGCCAGCACGTTGACCGTGACCGGCCGGTCCTCGAGGGCCCGCACCACGCGCGCGGCCGCCTGGTCCGGGGTCGCGGCCCGGCGATCGGCGTACGCCTCGGTGGGGGCGACCATGGCCGTGCGCACGAGCGCGAAGCGCATGTTCGTGAACGTGACGTTGTCGCCGTACGCCTCGCGCGACGCGATCCGCGACCAGGTATCGAGGGCGGTCTTCGAGGCGATGTACGCCGCGAACTTGGGTGCCTTCATCTGCACCCC
Source organism: Nocardioides sp. (assembly GCA_025965295.1). Classification (GTDB taxonomy): domain Bacteria; phylum Actinomycetota; class Actinomycetes; order Propionibacteriales; family Nocardioidaceae; genus Nocardioides. The sequence continues at coordinate 5,083 of JAOPXF010000304.1, read as the reverse complement.
CCACGTCACGATGTTGACGACGTGCCCGAAACCCTGGGCGCGCATCGCCGGCAGCAGCCCCATGGTCAGCCGCACCGGACCGAAGTAGTTGACGGCCATGGTCCGCTCGAAGTCGTGGAACCTCTCGTGGGAGAGGTGCAGCGACCGGCGGATCGACCGGCCGGCGTTGTTGACGAGGTAGTCGACGACGCCGTGCTCGGCCAGCACGGCGGCGACCAGCGCGTCGACCGAGTCGCCGTCGGTCAGGTCACAGACGTACGCCTCGGCGCGGCCCCCACCCGCCTCGACCAGGGCGCGCACGCGGTGCAGCTCGTCGCGGCGCCGGGCCACGAGCAGCACCGTCGCCCCCCGCCGGGCTACGGCCAGCGCGGTCGCCTCACCGATCCCCGAGGAGGCACCGGTCACGAGCACGGTCCGCCCGGTCAGCGGACTGGACCGGTCGCCGGTCACGCGACGCACGACGCGGCGCACCCGGGCGCGCGGCGTCTGGAAGAGCAGGCCCATGTCCCGGAACGCTAACGGTGTCCGTGGCCCGAGCGATCACCAGCCCGGAAGCACCAGCGCAGCCCACACCAGCAGTGGTCCGACCAGCACCACGATCACGCTGTAGACGAGGATCTGCTTGTAGTAGACGGGCTCCTCGATCGTCGCCGGCCGGTTGGCCAGCATCAGCGCACCGTTGGTGGAGAACGGACTCACGTCGACGATCGTCGAGCTGATCGCCAAGGCGGCCACGAAGAAGCCGGCGTTGATGCCGCCGTCCGCGATCAGCGGGATCGCGATCGGAATGATCACCGGCAGCAGCGCGGTCGAGGAGGCGAACGCCGAGACCACACCCCCGACATAGCAGAGGATCAGGGCACCGATGGCGATCGCACCCAGGCCGGCCGCCCAGTTGCCGACGAACTCCGGCGATCCGGCGGTTGTGAGGATCGTCGCGTAGGTGCTCACACCGGCGACGAGGAGCACCGTGGGCCAGGCGATCTGCTTGACCGCGTCCTGGTGCTGCCTCGGGGCGAGCATGGCCAGGGCGACCGCGGCGGTGATCGACACGAAGCCGATGTTCTTGTCGAAGACCAGCGAGACGAGTGCCACCGCCACGAACGCGACCAGAGTGAGGACCTGGTCGTGCCGCACACCGCTGGCCCTCGTCCCGGACTCCGCCGTCGCGCCCATCCCCCGGGCCGGGACGCCGGCGCCGCCGCGGTGCAGGTCCTCGTCGAGAGTGTCCGGCTCATCGGGGTCGACCCGACGTGCCACCAGGTCGCGTCCACCGAAGAGCACGAAGAGGATCGTGGCCATCACCAGGTTGACCACCAGGCTGGCCAGGAAGACGGTGATCTCGCTCGAGGGCAGGTCGTTCTGCTCCATCACCGAGTTCGTGATCGTGCCGTAGATGCTGATCGGCGAGAAGCCACCGCCCTGGGCGCCGTGCACGACGAACATGCCCATCATCAGCGGGTTGATCCGGTAGCGGGCCGCGAAGCCGAGGGCGATCGGACCGATGATGGCGCAGGCGGCGGGACTGGCCGCTCCGATGGAGGTCAGCAGCGCGGTGACGGCGAACATCACCCACGGGATCAGTGCCACTCGCCCACCCACGGCCCGGACCGCAGATCTGACGATCAGGTCGACGGTGCCGTTGTTCCTGGCGATCGCGAACAGGTACGTGACGCCGATCAAGGTCAGGACCAGGTCGCCACTGACGCCGGCCAGGATCTCCTTCTCGTCCAGGTGGAGGGAGTACATGCCGACCAGCCAGGCGGCGACGTAGGCCAGTGCGCCCATGTTGATCGGGAGCACCGTCCCGATCACGAAGAGCGCGATCAGCGCGAGGATCGCGACCCATTCCGGTCCCATGTGCCCGTCCTTCCACGGCACCCCCGAGTGGGCCGCCGGCCTCCCACCCAAGGCGTTTCGGAGGAGGGCTGTCAATAGGGTGGGGCGGGTGACGGGACTCGAGCAGCTCGCGGTGCTCGGCGCCGGCCTGGGCGCCGGCATCCTGACCTCCACGGTCGGGGTCGCCTCACTGTTGAGCTTCCCGGTGCTCGTCGCCCTCGGGATCCCGCCGGTGGTCGCCAACGCCTCGAACACCCTGGGCCTGGTCCCGGCCGGGGTCAGCGGCTGCTTCGGCTACCGCGCCGAGCTGCGCGAGCATCCGCGGGTCACGCTCGCGGTGATCCTGACCTGTGCGGGCGGCGCGGCCGGCGGCGCGGCGCTGCTGCTGGCGCTGCCGCCGGGGGTCTTCGAGGCGGTCGTACCGTGGCTGATCCTCTTCACCTGCCTGCTGGTCGGCGCCCAGCCGACGATCTCGGCCTGGCTGCGGCGACGTCGTACCGGACCGGACGCACACGAACCGCGCACGCTGATGTCGCCGGTGACGACGGTGTTCGCAGCCCTGACCGGGGTCTACGGCGGCTACTTCGGCGCCGGCTCCGGGGTGATGATGGTGGCGGTGCTGGGCCTCGGGCTGGATCTGGAGCTGCGGGTCGTCAACGGGCTCAAGACGCTCGCGATCTTCGCCGCCAACGTGGTCGCGGGCGCGATCTTCCTGGTCGTGGCGGAGCTGGACTGGGCGGCGGTGGGTCTGCTGGCGGTCGGGTCGGTCTTCGGCGGCTACGTCGGCGCCCGGGTGGGGCGACGGCTACCCCCGACCCTCTTCCGGGTGCTGGTCGTGCTGGCCGGGATCATCGCCGCGGTCGCGATGCTGACCTGATCGTCAGTCCGTCGAGTCCCACTGGAAGAGCCGTGCCGCCAGCAGCGTGATCACGATCGCGAAGCCGGCCAGGATGCCCATGGGTGCGAGCACGGCGCCGGCTCCCTCGCCGCGCACCATCACGTCGAGCATGCCGTCGTTGAGGTGTCGCAACGGCAGCAGGCTGCTGACCGTCTGGAGCCAGGACGGGGCGCCCTCCAGCGGGAAGAACGACCCGCTGAGGAACGCCATCGGCAGCACGAAGAAGTTCGCCATGTTGACCGCGCCCTCGGTCGTCTTCGCGACCGCACCCGCGAGCAGCCCGACGGCCATGAAGCAGAGGGTGCCGACCACGAGCAACGGGATCGCCGCCCACCAGGCGCCGGTCAGCGTCAGGCCGAACGCCGCGGCACCGAGCCCGAGGAAGATCGCCATCTGCACCAGCGCGATGGCCACCGTGACCGCGACCCGTGCCGCCACGACGGTCCTGGTCGAGACCGGCGCGAGCTGCAGCCTCCGGAGCAGCTTGCTCTGCCGCCAGCCCTGCAGGGTGGCCGCGGCGCCGAAGCTGGCGCTCATGGCAACCGCCCAGCCGAGCAGGCCCGGCGTCACGAACTGGATGGTGTCGAGCGAGTCGTCCTCGACGCGCTGCGGGTCGAGCGAGTAGCGCGGCGGCTGTCCGGTCAGCGCCACGTTGGTGCCGTCGACGAACGCCTGGAGGGCACCCTGGGTGATCGCGGCCTTCACCTGGTCGGTCTGGGTGTAGTGGGCGACGATCGTGTCGCCCTTGGCCTCGATCGCCACGTCCGCGTCGCCCTTGCGGACCTGCTCGAGAGCCGCCTCGAGGTCGTCGGTGTGGGTGACCTCGAAGGTCTGGTCGAAGGCCGCCCGGGCGTCGGCGGGCATCTCGTCGACCAGGGAGACCGTGCCGACCTCGATCAGGTCGACCTTGGACTCGCTCTGGTCGCTGAAGATCCCGCCGAAGAGCACCAGGAACATCAGCGGGAAGACGATCGCGAAGAAGACCGAGGCCTTGTCGCGGTAGAAGCCGCGCAGGATCGCCAGCGAGAGCGCGACGAAGGGGGTGAGCTTCATGCGCGGTACTCCCGGCCGGTGGGGTCGAGGAAGACGTCCTCGAGCGTTCCGGTCTGGACCCGCACGCCGTCGAGGTGGTCGTCCTCCGCGAGGCGTGCGAGCACCCGGCCGGGGCTGCGCGTGGTGAGCACCAGACCGTCGGGGCCCTCGGCCGCGTCGGTCACGCCCTCGAGGTCGGCGGCCTCGGTGGAGGTGAGCTGGCCCGGGGTGACCGTGATCCGGGTCGCGGCGTCGAGACCGCGCACCAGGGCGGCCGGTGAGTCGAGCTCGAGGACCCGGCCGTGGTCCATGATCGCGACCCGGTCGCACAGCACCTCGGCCTCGTCCATGTAGTGCGTGGTGAGGACGACGGTCCGCCCGGCATCGGCGATCCCCGACAGCAGGTCCCACAGGTTGCGGCGGGCCTGCGGGTCCAGCGCCGCCGTCGGCTCGTCGAGGAAGACCAGCTCGGGGTCATGGACGAGCGCGCACGCGATCGAGAGCCGCTGCGCCTGGCCGCCGGACAGGTCGCCGACGCGGGTCGCCGCCTTGTCGTCGAGGCCGACCCGCTCCAGCCACCCGTCGGCCCGCGCCGCGGACACGTCGTACAGGGCGGCGAAGGTGTGGATCTGCTCGCGTGCGGTGAGCCGCTCGAAGAACGACGAGGCCTGGAGCTGTACGCCGATCCGCGGCAGCAGGGCCGGGTTGCGCGGCCACACGCGCTGCCCCAAGACCGTGATCTCGCCGGCGTCGGGCTTGCGGAGCCCCTCGATCATCTCGAGGGTCGTGGTCTTGCCGGCGCCGTTCGGACCCAGGATGCCGAAGAACTCGCCCTCGGCCACCTCGAAAGTCACGTCGTCGACGGCCCTGAGGTCGCCGTACGTCATCGTGAGGCCCCTTACCTCGATCGCCGCCATGCGGAGACCCTAGCGACGCACGCCCGAACGGCGGTGGACCTCGCGGGTGCGCCCCCTCGCTGGTCGAGCTTGTCGAGACCCCTACTCGCGTCGTGGTCGGTGTCGGGTCCAGGTGGGTGGTGGTGCTCCGGGTTTGGGTGGTGGGAGGAACTCGGGGAGCTGGTCGTGGGGGTTGAGCCGGACTTCCCAGGGGGTGTGGTGGATGACGCGGTGGTGGTGCCCGCAGAGCAGGACGAGGTTGTTCAGGGCGGTGGGGCCGTGGTTGGCCCAGTGGATGATGTGGTGGGCGTGGCCCATGACTGGGGGTCTGGTGCAGCCCGGGAACGCGCACTGCTGATCCCGGCACACGAGCGCACGCCACAGGGCGGGTGTGACCAGGCGGTGGGTGCGGCCGACG